>NZ_JABXJH010000062.1:0-21654 GCF_013373675.1 Bacteroides sp. L10-4 | reverse complement strand
CTGATAGAGGTCGTACACCTCCTGGTAGTTTACTTTTTCTTTTGCCATAATCTTTGTTAGTAATTGGTTATGGCGCAAAGATATGCTGGGTTGCGATGCGTGTCAAGGCGGAAAATAGAATGGTTACCCTTTCCAAGTATCGGGAGAATTTACAAGAGGTTATAAGGAGCTTTGTGTTAATACTCAATTTAGAGCATATCCTTTTTATAAGGCAACAGAATGGATGCCTTATAAAAAATATTATCAAATTCGATTGATTTTTAACTATTGGCATACAGCCAAGTCTATATTTTGCAGTGACAGACTCAAAAAAATCTCTGCAACCGTTAAAATTCCGGTAAAAAATTTGCCTAGATAATCCCCTGTGAACCTGCCTTGCAGCTTCACTGTGCTGATTATGTATGATATACAGCGGTAATCTCCGCTCCATCATCACTTCCGAAATGCAGGGAGTTCTTGCGTTTGGGCGTAAAGAGACAGACCGCCCGCTCCGCCAGATAGTATTTTGGAACCCTAATTTGAGCGCTTATCCTTTTTTTGACTACTTACGGAGCTAACATCTCAATATAGAAATCTCAAAAAACAATCAATTCATCAATTTTAATCAATAAATTACGAGTTGGTTCCAGCAACGGTGCGACATCTTCTCTTGTAAAATCAAAAAAATCATTATAATCACCGGTGATGCGATTCTGCAAAAGGCGGGAATACAACCGTCCTTCATCTTTAGTCAAGAACCCTTTTGACACGAAATTTTGTCCTAATTGCCCTACAACACCATTATGGGTACGCGCATTAATACCACGGCTCATCAGCAATGCGGAAGCCATATAAAAACAAGCATAATACAAACGCTGAATGGCAAGATTCCAATGCTTCGTGTCAATCATGTCTTCTGCCTCCTTCAACGTATTATAAGCTTTTTCTTTACGATAAGCCACTACAGCCTCTATTTCTTCTTTAGCCAAACTCATATCAATTGTATTCCTTCAGTCTTTACGTTATGGAAAAAAGGTGTAAAATGATATTTCAACCAATCTTTTAAAGTATATAAAACAGGACTTATGCATTCATTTTTCAACCATCCCAGTTCCACCAACGGATAAGATATAGTATCGTAATCACTATCTTCTATCTTTGGTTTATCAAGCAAAATCAGTACATCCCAATCTGAATCAGCACGTGCATCCCCCCTGGCTTGAGACCCATATAGAAAAGCATGACCACCCGCAGGAAGAGCTCCTTGCAAAGTTTCCTTTATCAACTTTAATACATCTGTTTTTCGAGAATCCATGATACTGCTTTAGTTGTTTCCTAAACACAAAGATAATATTCTATACCGAAATATCCTAATCATATATCAATAAAGTGTAAAGATTCCACATAACACCTCATGACATCATCCGCTACTCAATAAAAACACATATTCAATAATACAACCAGATTAAGATTATTCAAACTCAAAGCAAGGCAGATATAAATAGTTTTATCCATAAATATATATGTGATTATTTAATGATCAGACTTCGAGCTCCTTACGTAGTGGGGAATAAAAAGAAAGGAAACGGCTTTATAAATCCTTTCCAGATATCTGGACAATTTACTCATAAATGTTTCCATGACCGGGATACAGACTGCAGTCCTTTGTTAATTCCGTGATACGTTCTTTCGAGATCCGTGCATCTTCCCTATCGCTATTAGGGAATGAGGCAATGACTTTAACATCCGGGATATATGAATCACCCGAAAAAACATTGTTCTCGACTTTATAGGTAAGGCAGCTTTTATCATGTCCGGGAGTTTCAAACACTTCCACGAAAATTCCCGGAAATATTTCCACTTTATCATTCTCATGTAAAACCGTCACATTATCTCCCATCCATATTACAGAATCATTGTGATAACGGGAAAAATTAAGTTTATCCGAACCTAAAGCCTCCTTACCGAAAGAGGAAGTGTAAACTGTGCAATCAGGATACAATCGTAATAAATCTTTTATACCATAAATATGGTCGTAATGAGTATGAGTCAGAAACAAAGCTTGTACCGTTCCGCACTTTTCCTGAACAAACTGCTTTATAGGGGTAATATCTCCAATATCTATCAATACATGCCCATCTTTCCCCTCAACAGACAGTATATAAGCATTGGAGGTGAAAACAGAATTGACAATCTGATGGATGTTCATTTCAGTTATGACCGTTGAAAGCCTCAGTGGTAGCATTACCTTCCTTATTGATCCCTTCTCTAACGAACACTTTCTTTATGGTTAGCATAATAATCTTCACGTCCAGCCAGAAAGAAATATGATCCACGTACCACACATCCAGTTCAAACTTACGTTTCCAACTGATATCATTCCGTCCGTTTACCTGTGCCCACCCCGTAATTCCCGGACGTACTTCATGGCGACGGAACTGTTCCTCTGAATATAAAGGAAGATACTTCGGCAATAAAGGACGGGGACCAACTAATGCCATATCCCCCTTTAATACATTTATTAGTTGTGGCAATTCATCTATGGAAAGGGAACGGACTATTTTCCCAATCTTTGTCAGACGTTCAGCATCCGGCAACAAATTTCCCTCTGAATCCCGCTCATCTGTCATTGTCTTAAACTTTATGGCTTTGAATATCCGGGCATTTTTTCCAGGGCGCTCCTGGGTGAAAAAGACACCGGCACCCTTATTGGTGAAATGGAGGAAAATTATCAGAAGAAGTAATATGGGCCAGATAACAAGCAATGCACACAATACAATAAGAAAATCTATCGCACGTTTTAATCCGTTCTTATACATAATCTACAATTCAATTAACGGTTGTTTATTCCAATCTATTGACTCAGCAGCCTGCTGTACATTACAGAATGAATAATTTCCCAATAAAGTATCCAATTTATTCAACGCTCCTCCTTTACCAATGTTCGTCTTTACATAACGGATTATACGGTTCTTTAATGTACCAGGTTCTCTATAATATTCTTCAAACTCCTGTTTAGTCATGAACTTTGAACTCTGCTCAATTAAATCATTGATATGAAAATAGAACATCACATAATCCATGCGACTAATAAGTTCCTTATGTAACCACAATGGCACTAGTCTGAAATAGCCGCCACCCGAAAACGGCACCGCTTTTCCCATTAATCTGGCAGGACAAACTGGCAACTCCTTAATCGTATAATTGTTCTTTTTAACCAACGAAGGTATAATCGAACTAAACTGGGGAAATCCTCCCAAATCCCGACTAGCTGGGAAAACAGAACAATCATATTCTATCCCATTTTCTGCCAATACTTCAAATGCCCAGTCATTATTTTTCCCTATTGAGAAAGCCGGCGCACGGAAACTGCTTACTTTTTTGCCTATCAGATTCTCGATTTCTTGCACAGCAATACGTGTATCTTCTGCAAATTCCTGTCTAGTCATCTTGTTTATCCACAGATGCCGATTTGAATGACTACCTACTTCGTGACCATTATCAGAAATTCTTTTCAATACCTCTGGAAACTCTACAGCTAATTGACCCACACAGAAGAATGTTGCTTTGGAATTACTTTTATCAAGTATATTCAAAATCCAATCAAACAACTTATCATACTGACGATATTTCTCTTTTCGTCCACCCTTAAAGTGCCTTTCAATATACCATTCTTCAATATCAAAAGATAATATATTCATTTTATCATCTTAATTATATTAAATCATAATCAGCAAGGCTTACTTCCCAATTTTCAACATCAAATATCCTCTCATCTATCAAATCGTAATCAAATATAGTACCTACAAAATGAAACTTTTTAGGTTCTAATTTCTCCGGCACCTTTATCAGAGTCATTGGTGTAAAAGGAAGATACCCGACATACATGATCATATCAAGGAATTGTGTACTACAATGTTTGTATACAGTTCTCACAGCCCAATCGAAGTTTTTCTTCGACAAAGGATATACATCCAATAAAAAAGCTGTTTTTATCCCTTCATAATCCATTACACGATAGACTCCATGCATTCCTTTATTCTCTATAAAAGAATATTTAGGGGTTTTCCCCTTCTTTTCTAAATATCTGAACTTATTGAAAGACATTCGCTCTTTATGAACAAGAGGTCTGCTGACTTTAGTTGAGAAAGAAAGCACAGAGAAGTACAGCCACAATTCTGCAAAAAATACAGATAGAAAATTTAATTGTCGAAATTGCTTTTTAATACTACCAATTCTAATTGGTAATATATAAGTAGATAGATTTCCAATATCCTTTCTTTTTAGTCCTTTTTTCTGAATCGGATAAGCGTTAGCATTGGGAAAACCCATCAAAAAGGAACATTTCTCATTTTCTACAATATATTTTTGACTTTCTCTGATTAAGCGTTCATATGTAAAAAAATTACGATATTCTTTCTTAATCATAGTACCAGCCCCATAAGCAAATAATGTTTTTATCCCATTAAAAACATAATAATAAGGAACCAGATTATGACTACCAATTACTACATTGTTCTCATCTTTCAATAAAGCATGAATAGAATAACCTAAAGGAGTTTGAATATATCGATTCCGAAAAGACTCAACAGTCATTGAATGCTTAGGGAATATTTCATGAAACAAGATACAAACTTGTTCCATTTCATTTTCCGCCAGTTCTGTTGTTTTTTTTAAAATGATTTGGTTCATTACAATTATTATTGTATAGTGTAACCGCCATCTACCACAATGTTTTGCCCTGTAATCCAACGGGCAGCATTACTCAACAGAAAGGTACAAACATTAGACACATCATTTACCGTACCTACTCCCAAAGGAAAACCAGACAGTCTTTTTTGTTTGTTTTCCTCTGACAAAGAACTTAAATATTTGTTCATCATTGGAGTTAAAACTGTACCAGGTGAAACACAATTAACAGTCATCTGTTTAGCCGCCAATTCAAGAGCTATCGGCTTCACTGCAGCAACCATAGCACCTTTCGAAGCTGCATATGCAGTTACTCCTAATCTTCCGATGACAGATGCAATAGAAGATATCAGAACAAAATGGCAACCTGTATTTTTATATTTTATAGAGGATATACATTTTATCAGTTCAAAAGCACTCAAAGCATTTATTCGCCATACTTCCTCATAATCCTGTGGTAGCAAAAATTTCAAAGGTATAGTCTTCTCAATCCCTGCCCCATGAATCAGCCCATCAATATGTATATAACTATTATGGATTTGTTCAACCAACTCTGCAATACCATTCAGATTTCCTAAATCATAGCAGATAGCAGTATGAGCATCCCCTGTCATTTGAATTAAAGTTTCATTTAATCTTGTTTCATTTCTGCCAACAAGAATAACACGAGCTCCCATATTACTACAATCTATAGCACATTGAGCTCCAATTCCTGACGAGGCACCGGTGACAAGAACTACTTTTCCTTCTAAAGAAAATGGACTATGTTTCATAACAAATCAAATTTCCACAATATCACTTATATAACAATCACTCATTGATACAATACCAGTAGCCCAAGTCATTCCAACTCCAAAAGCACTCAGTAATATTGTATGATTTCCTATAAGTTTATCTTTCAATTCAGAAACAATAGTCAGCGGCACAGACACAGATGAAACATTTCCAAACTTACTAATAGTTGAAGGAACCTTATTAACATCAATTTTCAATTTGCTTACAAGATAAGAATTCATAAAATTATTTGCCTGATGAAATATATAATAATCCATAGCTTGAATATTCATCTCAGCAAATTCTAATGTTGCCTTAATATCATTAGGTATTTCACGAATAACAAAATTAAATACATCCCCTCCCTTCATGTATCCTTGTTCATCTGTTCTGATATTACCATATTCGTCCACAACTTTCTCTTTTACAGTTTCCGAAGAACTAGGAATTCGATAACCACCCGCATTTATCTTTATTAAAGATTCACGAGAACCATCAGAATTTAAAGAAAAAAATGATTTACCATATTTCTCACCTTTTTCTATTATTGCTGCAACTCCACCATCACCAAATAAGAACGCTGTTTTCCGGTCTTTAGGAGAGTAAACTTTCGACCTAGTCTCACCATCTAACAATAGCACTTTACGTATATTAGGTTGCTGTGCATATGAATAAGCCACTGTCAAACCATATATAAATGCAGAGCAACCTAAACTTATATCAAATGCAATTGTCTTATGCGACAATCCCAAACGTTCCTGCAATATTACTGAAGTGGCTGGCATACGATAATCCGGAGTCTGAGAAATAAATATCAACATATCAATCTCTGATTTATCAATATTCATGTCGCTTATCAAACGTTCTGCCGCAGCAAAACATAAATCTGAGCTACAAGTCTTATCATCAACAAAGCGACGTTCCACAATACCAATCTTATCAACAACCTCTTTTACTTCTGCCTGTGAGAAAAACTCAGTATATTCATAGTTGTGAATAATACGTCGAGGGACGCAAGCAGACATACCGGAAACACCGACTCCCTCAAATTGCAAAAAGCCCATAATTACTTATTTATATAATTAAATATATCTTCTACAGTTTCCAACTTATTGAAATCATCTTCATCAATAGCAGCATCATACTCTCTATCCAACATCATGATTATTGACAAATGGACTAAAGAACTCCATTCTTCAATATCTCTAAAACGAGTCTCATAAGTTATTTTTCCAGGTTCTGTTTCTTCAAACTGTTCCGCAAACTTTACTATAAAATCATTCCTATCCATAATATGTTTATAAAATAATTAATATATACTTTCATATTTTCAATACAAAACAATGTGCACCATCATATTACCAAGTCTACATCGACTTAAAATCAGCATTTTTACCATTTATTATCATAGTATTAGGTACACACATTGGCTTTGTCTTCATCCACATGGTTCCCCATGTTAATCCTAAACCAAATGAAGACATTAATAATGTAGTCTCTTTCGACATTAATTGTTCCCGAAGTCGTGTCACCATTAATGAAGGAATCGAAGCACCTCCCAAATTACCAAATTCTTCCAAGTTATAAGGAACCTTTTCCTGAGGAAGTTTTAGCTTCTTAACAATACGGTCAACAATCATTTTATTAGCTTGGTGAATCAAGAAATAATCAATATCCGTATCGCGATTAATATTATAATCTATCAAAAATTTCTCTACAGATTTGGGAGGACGGGATATTGCAAACGAGAAGACATTCATCCCATTTATCAGAGTATGAATAGGAGCACGAACAATACCATTACCGAAATCCTCGTATTCAAAGGAAGCAGGTGTAGCCGGATGGCGAAAACCACCGTGAGGGGTCATCAAAGCTTCATATCCCTTACCGTAGGTATGAAAATCAACTACAATATCATTGGCAGTCTCATCATATTCCAAAGCTATGGCTGTACCACAGTCACCGAATAAAGGTACACGGCTTTTGTCTTTCATAGACCCCATCCGCAAAGCCGTATCACCTACAAGCAACAAGGCACGCTTTACATTACCTGTCGCCAACAAGTTACCGGCAACTGTTATGGCATACATACACCCACAACAACCCATTGGAATATCCATACAAAAACAATTTTCCGACAAGCCAAGCCTGTCTTGCAATATGCAGGAAGTAGGAGGAGTACGATAATCACCCGTAACAGACTCAAACAGCAATACATCAATACTGTCCTTCTCCCAACCCAGCTCTTCAAGCAGTTTTTCGGCAGCAGCTTGGCACATATCCGAGGCACACATTGTGTCCGGAGCGATATGCCTTTCTTTTATACCGACTGTATTATCGAATACATCAGCTTCCTCTTGGGAAAGAAGTCCCAGTTCTGAAGTTTTTACCACATTCTCAGGAACAGCCATAGCCACTCCCTTCATCCCGACATTCTTAATTTCCCATCTTGCCATAGTGAAACCCGTTAGAGTTCAACATCATACTTTTTCAAGATTTCACGTCCCTTACCATAGGAAGTGAATTCCATAATATCTTCCGGATCGAACATCACATCAAAAGACTCTTCCAACAAAGCAATGATATTCAACTGGTGAACAGAGTCCCATGATTCAACGTTCTCTTTCGAAAAATCATCATTCAGTACAGAGCTATCCACACCAAACACCTCAACAAAAGCATCATTGTATTTTTCAATATTCGTCATTACATTCTCTATTTTTATAAATTCAACTTACTATATAATATCTTTCCGGCTTCATTCTTAGGAATACTATCTATTATTCTTACTTCAAAAGCCGACGCCACAAGTCTGGTCTTTTCTACCAATATTTCCTTTACCGCAGTCACATATTTATCATCGGTCAGGTAAACAATCATCTTTTCATCCGTACCCACACAGGCACACTCTATCGGGCATTTACCTCTAATTATCTGTTCACACTCATCCAATCCGATACGCATTCCATACAGTTTTAAGAAGCGTCCCATACGACCTACAATGAAATAACACCCGTCTTCATCCCGATAGGCAAGGTCACCTGTACGCATAAAACCGTTACGCTCATCACCCAGCAATAAATCCTCGCGCTTACGAGCATACCCCATCGTTACATTTTTGCCGCGATAACACATCTCACCCTCCATATTCGGCAATTCTATTACAGAACCATCACTGTCTATCAATGACAATTCTGCATTCGGAACCGCACGTCCTATACTACCACACTTTGAAATCGCATACTCCGGTGGAAGATAAGCCATACGGGCAGTACCTTCCGACTGTCCATAAGTGGCAATCCAACGTTTCCCGTTATCACGGCAATATTCTGCAAATTTCAAATTCAACTGACGTGGCATTTTTCCGCCTCCTTGAGTAAGCAGTGTCAAATCAGGAAAGTCCATACGGAAAAAACGCATCAGATTTAATATCTCAAAACTATAAGGAACACCCGTAAAACTGGTGGCATGCTGTTCTTTCATAAAAATCCAGAAAGCTTTGTCGGTCATACTTTGATTAGTTATCAACACAGTAGCTCCAACATAAAGATGACTGAATACCACTGATAGCCCCATAGTATAATATAATGGAAGGACAAGCAAAGGGCGATCATTGGAAGTCAGGCCAAAGAAAGTAGAGATATTTAAGGCCGCTGCTTCTATATTGCTATATTTATGCCGCACCAACTTAGGACTACCTGTTGAACCGGAAGTAGGTAGAAGATGAGATAAATCAGGATGCATCGCACAATATTCCATTCCTGTACGCAAGAGGATATAGCCATAATATTCACACACCATTTCATAATGCAGGTCAACTGCCATCAACGAGGGCACACAAACATAAGAAGGACGATAAATATCAAGTAGATTATGAAGAAGTTCCTTTTCAATATGCGCATTCAATATTAAAGGGACATTGCCGGAATTAATACAACCTATACTCCAGGCTATACCCCCGACATTATTTTCTGTCAATAAGAATAATAAAGAACGACAGGGAAGAACGGCAGATATGTTCTCGGAAAAATCCAACAACTCACCATACTTCAAAGTATTCCCCAAAGCATCAACTGCAGCAAACGCATCCTGCGGTTGCTTATTTAAATTCAATATCATTTGATTTGTTTTATTCTAAATGGAAGCACAACCATCGACTCCCAATATCTGACCTGAAATATAAGAAGAACGGTCTGAAGCAAGAAAAGCACAAGCATTAGCAACATCTTCAGGAGTTCCCAAGCGTCCTAAAGCAATCTTTTGAATACGAGTATCGATTTTTTCACCGCTTTCTTCATAAAGCTCTGAAAAGCGTTCCGTTTTGACAATACCCGGTGCAACAGCATTCACACGAATACCCAAAGGAGCCAATTCTTTAGCTGCAGATTTAGTAAAAGACATGATTGCTCCTTTGGTTGCAGAGTAAGCAGACTGTCCCGGCGAACCTAGTACAGCCGTTACCGATGCTATGTTTACAATAGAGCCGCGGTGATTGCGAGCCATCAAACGAGAAACCAGCTGAATCATTTCAATTACAGCTATTACATTAACACGGAACATCAATTCTGTTTCCGGACGCAATATCATACCGATTTTCTTATTAAATACCACACCCGCATTGTTAATCAATACATCAATACGACCTTCTTGTTTGAATACGGACATAAAGGCTGATTTTACAGCTGTAGCATCCGTCACATCAAAATATAAAGGAAGCACACGGGTATTATTATCTTCTGAGCAAGCCCTCGCCCATTCATCCATAACTCCTTCAGCACGGTCACAAGCATAAACTGTTGCACCATCCGAAGCAAAACATTCAGCTATAGATTTACCGATACCTTGTGCGGCACCGGTAACAATACATATCTTATTATATAAAAGCCTTTCCATACAAATTATTTCAGACTACGGCCACCATCAATTACCAAGTTAGTACCAGTAACCCATGCAGAAGCATCGGAAAGCAAATAAATTATGGCATAAGCCACTTCTTCCGGCTTGCCATAGCGCTTCATTGGATATTGTTCAATGTCTTTAGTTACATCTTCCTCTGATAGCAAACGATTAGAAATCAAAGAAGTATTGATTCTTCCTGGCTGTACAGCATTACATCGAATCCCTTTCCCTGCCAATTCCAAGGCAGCATATCTCATATAAGTGCTCAAAGCACTCTTTGAAGTTCCATAAATACCATTTGCAGGTGCCACATTATTATAACCAGAAATTGATGCAGTAAAGACCACTGAAGATGAATTTCTCAGTTTTTTTTTCTTCACCAACAATTTCAGTAACAACATAGGAACAAAACAATTCATCTGAAATACTTCGTTTAGTACATCCAAAGAATAGAACTGCAATGGTAACATTTTCCCTATTCCCGCATTGCAAACAAAACCATCCAATACGGGTAATTGAGCCACCAATTTCTCACAGGATTCTTCTATTCTTAAATCAGCAACCAGCATTAAATGTTCTTTATTTGAATCAGATAGCAATTCTTTAGTTTCTTGCAAAGCAGTCTCATTCCTACCTGTCAGAACTAAAGTTGCTCCCAGCTTCGAACATTCAATGGCAGTAGCTCGTCCGATACCGGATGAAGCTCCTGTAATTAGTACAGTCTTCCCTTCTAAAGAAAAAGGATTACACATTACAAACGGGAAGATACCAAATTATACAAATCACCAATAGTTACCTGCTGTTTCATATCATCACCAGTAACAATGACATCATATTCCTCATCAATCATTGTAATAATCAATAAAGCAATCAGCGATGTGTAACCATCTAACTCGCGAAATTTAGTTGCAAAATTTAGTTGTTCTACATCCACATCATCAAATTGCTCAGCAAATTTTTCAATAAAGTCTACCAATTCCATTTTATTTTTTATTTATATTAATCTTTTAGCGGGATTCCCCATAACAGTAGTACCAGCTTTAACTCTGCGTATAACAAAACTACAAGCGCCAACATGAGCATTATCTTCTACAACAACTCCATGATTTAACACGGAAGAAGTATAAATATCTACCTCATTTCCAACAACCGTACCACCTACACAAGTGACATGTGTATCAATACGATTCCAATCACCCAAACGAACATCATGCCCCACTACTGTATAAGATTGTATCATATTATAATCACCTATCACAGCATCGGCACCAATGCTTGTATAAGCACCGATAATATTTCCTTCACCCAATCTTACATTAGAACCAATTCTAGCTGTATGATGGATTAAGGAAATAAAATGCCCTCCTCTATTAATAATTTCACTCATACATTTTTTACGGGCATTTCCACCTATAGAGCAGACAAAAACATCATCGTTCTGTGGTATATAAGTACTTATTTTGTCTATTACCGGAGGATAATTCTGAAAGTCATCCAATGCGGATAAATTGTCATCAATAAAACCTTTAACGACAAATTCTGTTGCAAAGCCTAAGCTTTCACGCGCCATATCATATAGAGTACGGCCCATACCACCGGCAGCAATGATAATCAATTGTCTCATAATGAATGTTTTTCTATGGCACACTCAAACACATCTATTAATTGAGTAGCAATTACAGAAGGAGAAAATCTATCAAAACAGTCTTGAGAAATTTTCTGATTGTCATATTCACCTATTGTATAATACATTTTTTTCATTGCATCAGACAAGGAGTTTACATCTTCAATAGGTACTAATAAGCCATTGTTATCATCAATACATTCTTTTATCCCGCCACATAAAGTTGCTATTACAGGTAAACCAACAGCTAAGGCTTCTAATACAGAAACCGAAAAATTCTCACTTCGTGAAGGAAGGATAAATGCTGAGCTATTATTTAATAGTTGAACTATCTCACTTTTTGTTTTCCGACCAACCAAAAAAATATTATTAGAAAGGCCTAACTGGTCTATTCTATCTTGTAACCTTCCTCTTTCTTCTCCTTCTCCAATTATTGTTAAATATATTTTCTCATCAATATTATGCATTATAGAAAAAGCTTCTATCAATAAATCAAATCCTTTTCCATATACAAGACTACCTATAGAAGAAAAATTAAAAACTTCAGTTTTTTTTCTATTCTGAGTAGCTTGAAAAAAAATACTATTGACTAAATTATGCACAACAAAACTATCTCTTTCAAAATGATATAATATTCTTTGCTTTAGCGTTTGTGACACTGTTATAATTTCCTCTGCGTTAGAATAAGCATAAAGAGCCATCTTTCTTGTTATAGAATCAAGCTTATCTGCATTGAAACGTCCAGCATGTTCTATCCCGACTAATGGAATATCATATTTTCTTTGTAAACAAACCGCAATAGCTGTATTAAAAAAGAATTGCCCATATATTACATCCGGCCTACCGTGTATTTTTTCTATTTTCTTATATAGTCGTTGCATCTGCATTTCTTTGACAAATAGGTTGTAATGTCCAAAAATCAAACGTGTAATAGCACCAGGAATCCAAAAAATATTATAATAATCAATTCCAGCTTTTCGATAGTGTGTAATCCCTATTTTTCTTTTCCTCCATAAAAAACGATTATCAACACTTAGTACAACAACTTTATTCCCATTATTACACAATGCTTCCGCTTGATCTTGTTCAAAACACCCCCATTGTGGGTCTTCTTTAGTAGGATATCCACGAGCAATCATCAATATATACATAATCTTAAAATATTTTGATTATAGATTGATATTGTTTCCACAAACCACGATTGTGCAATTGCTGAAAATCATGATCAGCATTATCATTGCCTTCTATCAATAAAAAGCGACCTCCACTTTGTATTACAATATCCCAACCTATATATCGAACACTTGGAATATGTCTTGCCGCACGTTCAACAAAAGTTTTACACTCCTCCCAATATGGAATTTGAGCACCTATTATTTGCTTTCCTGTAATCGGATGTACTATATAAGTATTATTATGTGCATCATAACCAATTGTATCTATAATTCCTGTTTCTATATTTATATTTGCACCAATCCCACCAAAATGAAAATTATCAATATTGTTTTTTTTATTTCCCATTCGTAAACGAGCATTCATAATATAAACTTTATCATTTATCGTATCATAAACCGTTACTATACGTATTGTATTAATCGACCAAGGATGAAAGTTTGCAAGTTCACTAATTTGGGTTATTTGCTCTTCTGCAATATAATGAGAATCTGTATCTGAAATCAGTTTATTATACAAATCTTTTGCATTCAATTTCTCCGTCTCTATTTTACGAGTACCTATCCCCCTATATCCATTAATTTCTTTAATAAAAATAACAGGATATTTATGACAAAATGAAACAAACTGCGTCTCATCAACATTATTTATATCAATCCAATCACGTCCCAAAAACTCTTTAAATAATTTATTAAATTTATTTTTTTCCCGACACAAACATCTATCCGAAACTTTATTGCATTTATTTTGTATGACATGATAACGCCTATAAGTTATATACTCTTTTCTTCCATTATATCTAAGCTTGTAAAAGTTATAAGCAAAATAATCACTAATAGAAGCTCCATGAATTATGAAAGCAAAAACATAATCGGTCATATAAAAAAGTTTCTGTACAAAAGAGATTTCTGTTCCGACATAAATTAATCTCATTTCGCGAAATCGTGTACTGATTTTCTTTAGATTCATAATATTCAATTACTCTATAATTATTATTAGCACTCAATTTAGGGTATCCCCCTTTGTCTAGGCGCTTCTGCGAGTGCCTATATATTGAGTTGTTAAATTTTCAGCTTATTCATTAACTATTAGCATGTTGCCAATCCTATTTTGTCTGGTCGCAGACTGAAAAAGCCCTGCAACCATTAAAGATATTAACAAAAAAATCCCAAGATAATCCCATTTCGGCCGACCTTGCATCTTCACAGTACTAATGATGCTGTGGTAAGTGGCAGCCATCTTCGCTCCTTCATCACTGCCCAAATGAAGCATTGAATTTCTCTGTGTTGTGAAAGGATGGACTGCACGCTCGGCAACATTGTGTCTATCGGATAACCGCCATCCTTTGTGTAAGCAAAGATATTGTTCCAAAATGTATCCAGATAAATGTAACATTTTTTATAGCAGTCATACTTGCGCACCTTACACCACGTCTCGTCGCAATTCACGATGGAGTCTTTCTCCAAAGCAACTTCCTTCAATGACTCCACAAGCTGGTCAAGATAAACCTTGCCTTTCTCACATAATGAACTATCTCGAAGCGTTTCTCAACAAGGCTCATCTCCAAATGAAAAACTGAGACCATCTTCCTACCAAGAATACGTCCAAGTACTTTCGCATCATCTGACTTATACACTTCAGCCAGTCCATTAACACCCATAGTCCTATAGGTCTCAGGACGGTTGGACAAGTCACGTTCTTTCTTTGGAGAATCTTCTTCCTTCGAAGATGTCTGATTCTTGGATACGGAATTGTCGGAAGTGAGTCGGATGTAGCGTCAAAATCCTCCTCGTCCTTACCACGGTCCGACTCTTCGCCTTTTGCCGATTCTTTCTTCCTGACACTCTATTTCTTGTCACCAAAGCGGTTCTTATCGGCAAACTGCAACTTCGCTGTAAGGTCTGACACTTTACACTTCTAGACTTCTGAAGCCAATTTCCTTTTAAGCTCTTCAACGCATGACAACACTTCATCCAGTTTGGACAAGCGTTCGGCATTGCCCCCGTCTAGTACTGGAAATAGAATCTTTCCAAATCTTCGCTGCTGTACATAAATCTCAAATTTTAGTTCAGTCGTGAAAATATACATTTCTAAGTTAAGCCCTAATTTGAGTGCTTACGTTTTGACGCTCGTTGAACTACCAATGCATAACTCCTAAGCAGTATGTAGATAAAGATTGAACTTGAAATACCTGAAAGCAATGAGCCACGCGGGGCAAAAAACACCGTTGACAGATAACTAAAGACTAAAATGAACAGCAATAAACTGAACTGCCCATGTTTTTCAAGAAATGCAGTATCCAACTTTCGAAGCAATATTCCTATCAAGAATAACAACAATAATGTAACCGAGAAACCCACATCGCACAGCAACTCACCTACACACGAAGATCCCAATCCCCTATCAGCTGCATCATAGTCCGTCACGATTTTCGCTAAATAGTAATAATTCAAATCTATCCCTATCATCTGAGACAACACTGGGGTCAATCCAGGAATAGCACCTACGATAGAGAGCAACAGGAACAAACCTCCATAGACATTGCCAGTATTCCACCAATAATAATAAATATCGTAGGTATACATGCTGAATGACAGTTCACGGGTTGGAACAAACAAAGATGCATTTTCATTATACGATTGATAGAAATCATATCCCCGAGAAATGGCCTCCATTATATTCACACCTTCATAATGACTAAAAGTCAATCCCCCCATAATCTTGAATAGACTAAAAAACAATCCGCCTACGATAACCAATATAAAAGCATAGAAAAACGGAATATCCTTCTTGGAGAGAATAAAATATCCACAAAAAAAGAATAAAATCAAAGTAATGGAAACCGCTCTGCCTCCTGCTGTAAACCAAAGGATAACAATGGAGAAATAAAGAATAACAAAAGACAAAGGAAACAGGTTGAGATAGGACTTAATACTGTCAATCCGCTTTTCATCCTTAAAATGATTCCAAACCACCATTACTGTTACTATCTTTAGGCATAACTGAAGATAATTGAAAAAACGAGCTCCAGAATCATCATCAATTGTCGACCCATCTCCTTCGGCTCCATATCCCCCCATAAAAAATGAGAATCCCATCCGCAGTATAAAAAGAAAAAAACAGACCCAAGCTAAGACGACAAACGGCCATACATACGGAAAGCAGACTCTATTAGTCAAGGTAGGCAACCGCTTAGGGACAGATAGCAGAGAGTACCCCAACAAAAACAGCGACAGGCATAAAGCTGAAAAATTAAGTGCTCCACAGAATATATCTGTCCTATATATCCAAGTCATGCTCACATTGTAACCCAAAAGGTAGTCTAATGGATATTGGAAATATACAATGACATAGAACACCACGAATAAGTTTCGAATAGAAACTACCCGTCTATCAAACTTTGTAATATAACATCCATAATAGTGAACAGACAGCAGGCCAAGCACTCCGACCAATACACTACATATATATCCTATGTCCAGATAGTCTGGGGCAAAGAACTGAAGCAATAAAAAATAAAGAGAAAAACAAGCTTGTAAATATGTATAAACAGAAACTATTCCCATTCTCCAAGTTATTTACGCAACTTATCAAACAACGAAATCCACTGTTTGGCCACACTGGAAGCGTCAAAACGCTTGATAGAGATTAATGCTTCACTACTGAGTTCCTTACGCAAAGTTTCATTATCCATCAAATTATCTAAAGATGAAGCCATTGATTGGATATCACCATCAGGTATTATTATGCCATCCTTACCATTTGATATAATTTCACTAACCACGCCTCTAATGTTGAAGGAAACACATGCACACCCTTGAGACATCGCCTCCATCAGCGACATAGGGAATCCCTCAATCCTTGATGACAGCACAAATATTGAGGTCTCCTGTAAAGCCCTTTGTACATCACTGATAAATCCTAAAAAATGAACTGAATCGGAAACGCCCTTATCAATAGCCATTTTCTTCAGTTTTTCCAATGATTCATACGAGCCAGTTCCTGCAATCTGCAATGTCCAATCCGGGTGTTTTGAAGCAATTAATGCCCACGCTTCTATCAACAAGTCAAATCCTTTTACTTGCCACACATCCAACCGCCCCATAGCGGTTATCGTCTTTTTTCTCAGCTTCTTCTCGCTCAGCACATCAAAGGTTAGGGGATTGTACATCACCACTTTATTGGGGTATTTATTCCCCAATAAGCGATAATCCATTTGGGTGAGAATGGTCAGCACATCGGCAAAGCCATATAGATGATGTCGGATAAAGTTAAAGCGCATCAAGTCGTTAGGCCAAAAAGAAGTGTGGTCGGATGCCACAAAATGCACTCCAGTACCCCATGTTGCCATACGAGCAAGCAAATAGAATGGGGGCATTACAGCTACTGCAACATCTGGCTTCTCTTTTCTAACAAATTTCCTTGCCGTCCGCCACACATAGAGTTGGCGCAATCCCCATGGCAACTTTTTATATCTCCCCCCGTAAATATTCAAAATTTCAACCTCCTCTTCCAAGGGGTAGCTACCCTTGGCTGGATTTGTTGCAACCAACACAGTATGTCCCAGTTTAACAAATTCATTGCATAGGATAGCCGTAACGCGTTCGGCACCGCCACCTATCATGGCAGGAATATAAAATAATATCTTCATCTAAATTTCTTTCTTAGCAACCTATACACTTTGGCCTTTTCCTCGCTACTAAAGCCCAACATAAAGATAGTAGTCCCTATCACAGAAAGTTGTATCAATATTTGGATAATAAAATTCATGTCACCTAATATCTTCAACAGGAATAGAGATTCACACACAACAACAATAGAAGCCAGCAATACAACGGATAAGACACATTTACAGTATAGATAGATATCCATTAAAGAACTTCGTTTTAAAAGCCAAAGTATATTGATGTAATTGACAATCTCCACAACGAACATGATAATAAAAACTGATGTAACGGAGAACCCCATGCATAAAGCAATATAAGAAATTAGCAAAGTTAAAATCAATATGACAAACTCAATCAGTTGGTATGATTTCAACTTTCCTGAAGCTTTGAACACCAAATTTACGGGAAAGTGCAATGCCCTGAAAAACATATAAAGTAGAATCCATTGCAAAAAGAGAACTGCATATTCAGGCACTTGTCCCAGCCAAAATCCTATAACATCACTGGTATAAAAAAATAAAGGAATAGCCATCATCAAATAAATGAAAGTCACAATGCGTGTGTACAGGCTCATCAGATAAGAAAAATCCTCTTTTTTCCCCTCCGAATACAAAGTGATGCCTTGTGGATCAACTGCAACGACAATATTCCTCAAAATAGTATTCAACGCATTCTTTACTTGATATACAATGCCGCGCGCTGCATTAACGCTTGTACCACCAAACATATTCAACAATATATTGACACCTTCGTGAGAGATGGAATATGCAAAATTGCCTAAGAAATTCCAGGCAGCAAAAGATGACATTTCCTTCACCAATCTAAAGTCTGATATTTTCACAATCTTGCACTCTGGAAAACTCTTTTTACAATATGCCATATTAATAAAGCGCATGATTAAGGAAACGATAAAAATCAGAACTACATAAAGTTTCAATTTATCACAATCCCAATAAATCAAGAAAAATACGACCAGCAAACGAAGAATTCCGTCAAGCACAGATACATAAGCATAAAAATTCATTTTTTCGTTTGCTATAATGAGCGCATCGTAAGGAACGGTCATTATCAACGCAATAGACGATAAAACGGAAAAATGTAGCACCCAATATGCAACACTAATACGCTCTGGCTCGACCACCAACTTTTCGGAGATGAACCATATTCCAATCAATTCTACAAGTATAATAAACAAGAGAGAGATAGCCAGATGAATATATACTCCAATAGTAAATATTTCCTGAATTCTTTTTAACCCTTCACTTACCTTCTCATAATTAATAAAACGCTGAATAGCGGTAGAGAAGAGAGTCCTTAATGAGGAGAACAAAAGCACAAACCCTCCAATTACATTGTATAGGCCATAATCATTCACCCCCAATTCAGATAATAACACCCTTGATGTATAAAACATTACAACAAGCAGAACCAGCATACGAACATATAAGAACAATACGTTTTTCGACAATCTTTTCAGATTCATAACAAAAAGAGAGAATTAATGGAAGAACCATTTGATTTTACAAAGCAAGCACTCTGGAAGTCAAAAAACAAATGATATTCTTAGGAATCAGTGGTAATACTGGGTGAGATTAATCACTAGTCTTGGATTTTTCTTCATGACCTATTTCAGGAGCACCATTAATCTGGACTTCAACTACTTTTTTCCGAGTATCTTTGAACCATTTCAGAAAGATGTTATAAGGAACTTTGTTCTTAACACAAAATGATTGGAGGGATTCTCCATGAGGCAAAGCCTCAGTCTGGTATTGAAAGCAAAACTTTTCAAAATCTTCACTGCTATACATAAATCCTAAAATTTTTGTTCGCAGCGAAGATAGAACTTTCAATCAATAGCCATTTTTTGACAGCTTACAGTCATACGTCCTGTTTTATCTTTTATCCCACCAAATATCTCTCTACACTCCTTGTTTCCTTATTGAAATTCACCCCTATCTTCACCAAACGTTTCCCGTCCAGCGTATAAGGAATCAGATAACCTTTCTCATCAATCTGCTGCAACGCCTCCTCGGCACTTCCATTCAGTTTAAACTCAAAAATATAAATGGTATCTTTCGTCTTCACCACGGCATCGGCACGACCGCGCGCACTGCGCACTTCCGTTTCAACAAATTGTCCCATCAAAGTGAAAACCACATAAAAAAACAGCTTGATAATGACGTTCGGTATTATCACTTAAATCGTATGGCATACCGGCAAAGAACATACCAGAAAATTCAAGAAACTATAGCGTACTTCATCATTTGGAAAACCCAAAGTGTACAACAAAACATCCCTATCATAATCTTTGATGGTCAGATAACCGCTCTGGTAAATCATGGGAAGCGGATTCTTTACTTCTGACGATATTCAAAAAAAGCGAAAGTCGTCCCCCCCCTCAATCAGAAGGCACAAATCATAATAACTCTCTTTCAACGGTTCAGAAAATAAGGAGTGGAATTGAATGCTATCTTATAGAGTATTGCAGTTTTATTCACATAAAGATAATTTTCTTCAAAGAGAAATTCTATTTACACATTATCTATTCCACTTCCTCCCACGGATAAGGATTCTCCATCACATTCTGAAACTCATCAACAGCCTCCTGCTGTTCGGCAGTCAGCAATGGAGCATCCCAAGAGGCAATGATGGAACGGGCTTCCTCAACCAAAGGCTCATCGAAAACCTCTCCATAGCAAGCAGTGAGCAGACGAAGTTTCAACAAGGAAGCGGGAAGAGTATCAAGAACATCCCAACAACGGTTCAGAACCTCCTGCACATGCTGCTGTTTCTCACCGTGGTCGACAAACGAGGCGCTGTAACCCATCAAAAGAGCGAGACAAACATTGGCCTGTTCCTCCACTGTAGTGCCCCAGGTGCCGGAATTATACAAAGTTGTGGTCAAGCGATAGACTTCGCCATTACGACGTGACAAGTCGTCACTATAGATGGGACTACCGTCCATGCCCAAATACATCAAGTCGTGCGCGGCACGCTGAAGAACGATTGTTTCTTCTAAAAGAGACATATTATTTCAGATTTATGATTTTAGATTCTAAAGAGGAAAAAAGATACTTCGCCACATCCTACATAGTAATCGTTATTTGATCACTTCTATAAGGTCCGGATGGATGGTGGCCATGGCTACGGCAATGACGCCTTGTATCTCTATAACCACACGGCGGTCACGTGCGCCCTTCACTTTCAGAAAAACGCCCTCCTGACCTGCAAAGTCACCACCCGTAATACGGACTCTAGTTCCTCTCGACAGATTCAACTCTTCGGGCTGGAAGTAAAGCAAATGGTCGTTATAGGTTCCGGCAACGGCGATGAAGCGTTGCATCTCATGGTCGGGGACGACTATCTTCTGACCACTGCGGGTATCGGTGATATATTGCAAATAAGTAATTTGAGACTTTACACGCTGTACGTCGGAAGGACGTGCATGAACAAAGACCAGATTACGGATGACAGGAACCAAAGCACGGACTTTCTTACCCTTACGGATACTTACCTTATATTGCATGGGGACAAAACAGCCGAGGTTCTCCTTCTCGAGAAGATGCACCGCATCAAGCTCCCTGCGGTATGTGGCACGCATGGCATGCCAGACTTCAATCTCGTTATCCGTTCCCATTTTCGCCGCTTTGTTCATAAAAAGGTGTTCCTCTGGGGCTTTGAATACTCGGTATATACCTGGTATCCAATCACTTGCGAGCACCTTATGTAAAATACGGCAAGCATTGTGCCCTTCTTGCCAACAGATTTTTTGCAGTTCTTCATTACCTTCCGGTAAAAAACTATAAACGAACGGATTACAAGAAAAAAGCGTTTTTTAAACGTTCGTTT
>NZ_JABXJH010000061.1:0-21699 GCF_013373675.1 Bacteroides sp. L10-4 | reverse complement strand
AGATTAAGGGCAGAAAACAGCATATAATCGTTGACAGCCAAGGTTATCTGATGTCTGTAGACGTGCATGAAGCCAATGTTCATGACAGCAAGGGTGCTCCGAAAGTCATTGAGAGGCTATCCTACAAATTTCCTCGTCTTGCCAAAATCCTTGCAGATGGTGGCTATAGAGGAAGCCTTGCAGATTGGGTATTTGACAAATTTAAATGGGAACTTGAAGTTGTTCTCAGACCTGATGAATGCCCGTCAAAGTTCAAGGTCATTCCGAAACGATGGATTGTTGAAAGAGCATTCGCATGGCTGGAAAACTTCAGAAGGCTGACGATAGACTACGAGTTCCATGCTGATACTGCAGAGCCTATGGTTCAACTTGCTTTCTGCAAAATCATGCTTAACAAAATTATTGTGCAATTTTTAAACAGCCTCTAATTTCATTCAAAAAAATGTCACCCCCTTATCAGACTATCTTCCAGACAACTTCTCAAGGAAGAACAGCATGCGCGACAATACAAATTATATTAACATGTCAAGGTAAACAAGAAAAAAACATAAGTTCTCGAAAAAAGCCTCCAATTGCGTCCGTCAGCCTACACTCGCCGACCTGAAAATAGCATGAACGGCAACCGTTATCAGGAAGTATTGCTACAAAGGGCATCACCCCATAGAGAATAAGCGAGAAGAAACCTATGGAAAAAGACACACATTCTGATAAAAAAGATTATCTTTGCCCTAAAGATGTATATCTTCAAGGTACAGACTTACAGCTTCAACTTGAAGTTTTATATCTTCAGCCTGAATATATACCTTTCTCCATACTCCAGACCTCCTTGCCATCCAGACAAGACCACTTTGAAGCCAAGGGAAAGCATCCTTATCATTAACCGCTGTCGCAGACAGCATTAACAACCTTCGACAGCAATGGCCGAATATCAGATGCAGGAATCGAACCTGCCCAACGAAGAAGGCAAACCGACCTTCTATCCACGCATGAAATTGTGGAACCAAGTAGACTTGGAGTATCTTGCCAACAACATCAACTATGCCAGCACGTTCACCCCGGGCGACATCACGGGGCTGGTGCGCTCGCTCACCCAGGAGATTGCCAGCCAGATGGCGCAAGGCAACTCGGTGAAGGTGGACGGACTGGGCATCTTCACCCCTTCGCTGGGCTTGCGCCCGGGGAAAGAACGCGAGGCCGGAGAGGCGGAGAACCGGAAACGGAACTCGATGAGCATCTGCATAAACAACATCAATTTCCGCGCAGACAAGCAGTTCATCGAAGAAACCGGAAGGCGCTGCATACTGTACCGTTCAAAACAGAAGCCTCTGCGTTCCTCGCAACGGTTCACCCCGGAACAGCGGCTGAAGCTGGCGCAGAAGTTCCTGAAAGAGAACCCCTACATGCAGGTGGCCGACTACTGCCGACTGACGGGCCTGCTGCGGGACAGCGCCGCCAAAGAGCTGAGGAAATGGGCCGCACAACCGGAAAACGGCATCGCAACCCACGGAAGGGCACCGCACAAGGTGTACGTCAACGCGGAGTTTTAATTTCAAGGGATTGCTCCCCCGAACGAAAGAGACTGCCACCCCTTGAGGTTTCGATTATTATCGGTATCTTTGCACACCGATAGCAAACGGGATGCCTTGTCAGCCCGCTACCTCGTCAATCCGTCAATTAATAACGAAAACAGATATGGCAAAAGAAAAAATCATCCTTACGGGCGACCGCCCCACAGGACGCCTCCACATAGGACACTATGTAGGCTCATTGAGAAGAAGAGTGGAACTGCAAAACTCCGGCTTGTACGACAAGATTTTCATCTTCATCGCTGACGCACAAGCGCTGACGGACAATATGGAAAATCCGGAAAAGGTGCGCCAGAACGTCATCGAGGTGGCACTGGACTACCTGGCCTGCGGACTGGACCCGACAAAAAGCACCATCTTCATCCAATCCCAGATACCGGAACTCTGCGAACTGACCTTCTACTACATGGACCTGGTGACCGTGAGCCGCCTGCAACGCAACCCTACGGTAAAGACCGAAATCCAGATGCGCAACTTCGAGACAAGCATCCCCGTAGGCTTCTTCACCTACCCCATCAGCCAGGCAGCGGACATCACCGCTTTCCGCGCCACCACCGTGCCCGTGGGCGAAGACCAGGAGCCGATGATTGAACAAGCGCGCGAAATCGTACGCCGCTTCAACCATATATATGGTGAAACGTTGGTAGAACCGGAAATCTTGCTGCCCGACAATGCCGCCTGCCTGCGCCTGCCGGGAACGGACGGCAAGGCCAAGATGAGCAAGAGCCTGGGCAACTGCATTTATCTTTCGGATTCTGCCGACGAGGTGCAGAAGAAGGTGAAAAGCATGTATACCGACCCCGACCATCTGCGTGTGCAAGACCCCGGAAAACTGGAGGGGAATACCGTATTCACTTACCTGGATGCTTTCTGCCGTCCGGAACACTTCGGCCTCTATCTGCCCGAATACCCGAACCTGGACGAACTGAAAGCCCACTATCAACGTGGCGGCCTGGGCGACATGAAGGTGAAGAAGTTCCTCAATGAAATTATGCAGGAGACTCTGGAGCCTATCCGCAACCGCCGCAAGGAGTTCGAGAAAGACATCCCCGCCATCTACGAGATGCTGAAGAAAGGTTGTGAAATTGCCAGGGAAACCGCTGCCGCAA
Source organism: Bacteroides sp. L10-4 (assembly GCF_013373675.1). Classification (NCBI taxonomy): domain Bacteria; kingdom Pseudomonadati; phylum Bacteroidota; class Bacteroidia; order Bacteroidales; family Bacteroidaceae; genus Bacteroides; species Bacteroides sp. L10-4. The sequence goes on along the minus strand of NZ_JABXJH010000061.1, from coordinate 19,004 downwards.
CTTTGGATGATGTGCGCAAGGCTATGAAGATAAACTACTTTGATGATGCGGAACTGATTGCAGAGCAGGCAAAGAAATTCGGAGGGGAATAGGAAGAAGGGGATGTGCCGAAACACCAAAATATGAAAATCACCCCTGTCACAGATATCTGTAGCAGGGGTGATTTTGTTAAGAAGAGGGTTTTGACACATCTCTTCTTTTTATTTGGAGAAAAGCTTTTCTATCTCGTCTTCCTTGATAGTGACCAATACCGTCCGTCCGTCCGGAGTATAGTTCGGTGAGGGGCATGCAAACAGATTGTCCACAAGATTGGACATCTCTTCGTTGCTCAGCACTTGTCCGTAGACGATGGCCGCTGCACGCGCCAAGGTCGATGCAAGAATCGTCCGCACCTCTTCCTTAACATCATTTCCCTTTTCCATAGCCGTATGTACCATGTTCCGGACCAATTCTATCGGGTTCAGGCCCTCTATGCCCGAAGGTATACCATTTATGGCATAGCTGCCGCCACCCAGCGGGCTCAAATCGAAACCTACTGCCGACAAATCTTCCGATATACTTTCCAGTACGGCAGCTTCCGAAGCCGGCAACCGGATAATCTCCGGAAACAATACCCCCTGCGATACGCCTTGTTTCTGGCGAATCTGGCTCATATAGCGGTCGAACAGTACCCGGACATGCGCACGGTGCTGGTCTATCAGCATCAGACCCGATTTGACGGAAGTCAGAATAAAACGTCCCTTGAACTGGAAGTGTTGCGCTCCTTTCTCTACCGTTGCCTCATTGCCGTAGAAAGAGGCGCTTGCCCCGGAAGAGAGCGTTTCGCGGAAATAAGGAACCTTCTCCTCCTCTTCCGGAGCCATACCGGTAAGCGTATCCTCTGCAAAGGGTTCTTCCTCCATCGGCTCGTTCATCCTGCTGGCTTTTTCCAGACCGGAATAAAGCCCCTCCCACTCCACATCGGGACGCGAATAACCGCTTCCTCCATAGGAAGAAGAGGAAGAGGTCTTGAAGGGATTGAAGTCTGCGTTATAGTGTACCTTCGGAGGCTCTATCGGACGAGTCTGCTCGAATGCAGGAATATCCGGCATATCCTCGGTATCAAAATCGATAGTAGGTATAGCGCTGAACTTGCCTAAAGATTCCTTGACCGCAGCCGACAGAATCTGCCAGATGGCCTGCTCATTCTCGAACTTTATCTCCGTCTTCGTCGGATGGATATTCACATCTATATTGGCAGGGTCTACCTCTAGATAGATAAAGTAGGAGATTTGCTCACCGGCAGGAATCAGTTGCTCATAAGCGTCCATCACGGCTTTATGGAAATAGGGATGACGCATATAGCGCCCGTTCACAAAAAAGTATTGGCGCGCTCCTTTTTTGCGCGATGTTTCCGGCTTGGCAACAAAACCGGAAATCTTTATCATGGTCGTATTGACATCTACGGACAGCAACTGCTGATTCATCTTCTTTCCGAAGATTGCCATGATACGTTGCCGCAAAGGCATTACCGGAAGATTGAACAATTCCGTATCATTGCTATACAGATAGAAGGCCACCTTGGGATGCACCAACGCAATACGCTCGAATTCCGCAAGGATGTTGCTCAACTCCGTAGAGTTGGCTTTCAGGAATTTGCGTCGGGCAGGAATATTGAAGAACAGGTTCTTAATGGAAAAATTACTGCCCTTAGGACAGGAAACGGCTTCCTGGCTCTCGACTTTAGAACCGGCAATCAACAGCCGCGTACCCAGCTCCTCGCCAGCCGGACGTGTTTTCAACTCTACTTCAGCTACCGCAGCAATGGAAGCCAACGCTTCTCCACGGAAGCCCATGGTGCGCAGGGCAAACAAATCGGCAGCCTCGCGTATCTTTGAAGTTGCATGACGTTCAAAAGAAAGGCGGGCATCCGTTTCGGACATGCCCTTCCCGTCATCAATCACCTGGATGCAGGTCTTGCCGGCATCGGTAACCAGCACATGTATTTCTCCGGCTTCGGCATCAATTGCATTCTCCACCAATTCTTTCACAACAGATGCCGGACGCTGAATCACCTCTCCGGCAGCAATCTGATTGGCAACCGAATCGGGCAGCAAATGAATGATATCGCTCATGATAATGTTTAATGATTAGGGATTAATGGTCAGGGATTAATGATTAATCACTAATCCTTGACCATTAATCATTATTATATGATTCCGTTACTGATGGCATACCACAGGTAAATCAGCACAGTTATGACAGCAAGGATTATGCCCAAATGCATCGGCTTACGCCCGCTCTCCTTGCGCCGCCTCAAGTGAGTGGTTCCTTCTATGAATTTGCCTCGTATATCCTCGGGCGAGAATTCTTTTTCCGGCAGCATACCGAGGTCGCGCTTGGCGCTTTCTTCCATCTTCGCCAGCTTTTCTTTCCGCTCATCCACATAAATGTAGGGATGATTGAAGCCACGCGGCTTCCGCATTGCAAACATTCCCATGACACTACTTTTTGTTTCGTTTAATATGCATATTTCTTGGCGAAGTTATGGGTTTCCGGTCACTTTTCTTCAACACTTCACCTGCTTTTTTAGCCCTCCACTCGAAGATATCCTCCTTGTTGAGCGGACGGATGTAGTCGAACCAAGCAAAGGAAGGCAACTTGCTCTTATCCGACGGAATCTGGTCCAGAGGATAGGCCGTGCCGGTAGTCTTCCCTACAAAGACACCACGTTCCATCTTTCTCTCCTTCAGATACATTTTCAAAAGCCCGCCCTCGGAATAGTTCATCATAATCAGCGAGCTGTCCTTCTCCTCCACCGGATAATACGCCACCAGTACATTGCCGTTCACCTCTACCAGGCGCATGTCTCCATCTATGAAGAAAGCTTTCATCTCCTTGCCTGATACTTGGTTATAGTGAATACTGTCGTGCTTCTCTACCGTCAAGGCCTGGTTGATGATATGCGCCCAGTCGATGGTACTGTCGTTCATGTAGATTTTAATCTCCTCGCCCAGCAACTGCTGTTCTCCATGCCACAGAATAGGGTCGGTGTACATCGTCATGCAAGAATCCTTGGAATTATACACCAACGAATCGCATACGGCCTGCACATCCGTGCGATAAGCACGCACCTTATGATAGGCACGCATTTCGCGGTACATGGAATCGGTATTCATATTGTAAGTAATCAGCCGCAAGGTATCGCCGTGCATGAACAGACTGTCGCCCTGCGAATAGTCTACAGCTACGGCACGCTTGGTGGCTACGGCGCTTCCGGTCAGTTCGTTGTAGAAGCAGTAGTCGCCGGTCAGCATGTTCCGGTTGACCGTATCATTCATCTGCACATTGTCAAAAGCCTCGCCGTATCCCAGTATGCGGTCGTAGAAAAGGCTGTCGCCGGTCAGTTTCTTGCCGTCGTTGGTCAACACGGAACGGTCGAGCAGTTCCGCCTGCTCAGTAGCGGTGTTGTACTCGCCACGTTCGGAATAGATATGGTTCTGGTCGCTCACAATATCGGAGGGACCTAAGATGGTGGCAATCTTGGTGGCCGTACTGTACTTCAAGGTATCCGAAGTCAATACAAACTTCGGATTGACCAGCTTCACATCGTGGTTGAAGACTGCCAGCTTGGTGGCAGGACTGTATTCTCCCCACTCGGAAGTGAGCACATTATTCTCGTCGGTCAGCGTACCGCCTTCGAAATAATAGCCCAAATCGTACAGACGGTCATAGTTCAGACTGTCGGTAGTCAGCTCCGTATTGCGGTTTATCATGCGTACATTCTCACGCAACATGGCCAACTGCGACATGCCGTCATAATACAGATAGTCTCCGTAGATAAACAAGGTGTCGCCCTGCTCCATACGCACATTGCCGAATGCTTCCACAGAATTTGTTTTTTCGAATATCAGCGCACTATCACAGAACATGTACATACTGTCATGCTTCATCCTTACCGAGCCGATGAGTACCTGCACGTCAGGACGCAGCTGTTTGTCCGCCTGTGCTTCGTCGGCATACAACAAATCGACACGCGCTTTCTTCTTTTCCGGCTTCTCAGCCTTTCTCTGTTCTATGGAGTCCACTTTCTTCTTGTCAGGTACAGAAGGATTTTTCTTCTTGTCCTGAGCACTCAGCAGACAGATACCAAACAAGCATAGAATACCTACGAGAAGGTATCTATGCTTGTTCAGGAAATGGTTTCTTGTATTCTTCTTTTGCATACAAATCTATGTAAATCCCCTCTGAATCATTCTTTGATCCAGCCCGGATACTTGAACGTACAGTTATTCTTCCAATTATCCTTGATACGGACATACGTGTGCTTCTGCTTCTCACGAATCCACTTGTCCAGCACTTCGCCGCGGCGTTTCTCCAGCACAATCTCTTTCAAGTTCTGATAGTCATCGGCAATGGTGGCCTTGTGTCCCGTCGTACGACTCTTCAGCTTCACAATCACGCACTCTTCCTTTCCGGTCTTTTGCGGAATCATGGTGAAGGCTTCGGAGATTTCGCCCACTTTCATCTTGTCTACCACCTTGGCTATTTCAGGAGGAAGTTCCTGCATTTCAAAACGTGAAGTGGTCGTATTGGGATTCGGCAACAAACCATGGTTGTTACGCGTATCCTTATCCTGCGAAAGCACCGAGGCTGCCTCTTCAAAAGAGAATTTGTTATTGCGGATGTCATCGGCAATGGAGTCCAGACGTGCACAAGCGGCCGTCAGGGCTTCTTCCGGAATATGCGGCTTTAACAGAATGTGGCGTGTTTTAATACGGTCACCGCGTTTCTCTATCAACTGAATGATATGGAAACCATATTCAGACTCTACAATCTTAGAAACTTTGCTGGGGTCCTGCAAGTTGAAAGCCACATTGGCGTAAGCAGGGTCCAGCATACCACGTCCCGAGAACTCAATCTCGCCGCCACGCATAGCCGAGCCACGGTCTTCGGAGTACATACGAGCCAACATGGAGAAACTTTCGCCCTTATTGACACGATCGGTATATTCGCGCAAGCGTCTCTTTACTTCCTCTATCTCCTCCAAAGGGACTTTAGGCTGCTGAGTGATAATCTGCACCTCTACCTGGGTAGGGATATAGGGGATGCTGTCTTGCGGCAAATCCTTGAAGTAACGGCGTACCTCAGCCGGGGTTATCTTAATCTCGCCCACCAGTTTCTGCTGCATCTTCTGAACCTTCAATCCCTCACGGGCATTCTCGCGCAACGTTTCACGAATCTGGCTGGAGGTCTTATTGAAATATTCCTCCATCTTCTCGCGTGAACCGATGTTGGCGATGTACACGTTTGTCATATAGTCCACACGCTGGATAACCTCACTTTCGGATACCTCGATACTGTCGAGAGCAGCCTGGTGAAGAAAGAGCTTCTGCACGGCTATCTCCTCCGGTATCGCACAATAAGGGTCACGGTCAAACTGCCGGTTCTCATATAACGCACTCATGCGTGCCTCTTCCACTTCGGACTTTAGTATGGCCTCGTCACCTACTACCCAAACTACCTCGTCAATCACGTTGTCTTGTCCATAAACGGCAGAACCGACCAATAGTGTCAAGGCAAATAAAATTACAAACTTAAAGTTCATGCACTGTTTCATTCTTGGTATCTTATTCTAAATAATATTTAATCTTGTTTCTTTTCACCGCCCGCTGGTACAAATCTTCCTTCATTTGCTTCATGAATTCCACCTGCTTCACGTTCAGCAACATATCTTTCACTTGCCTACGGGCAAACTCGTATGGTTCCTGTTCTCCTATCGGTCGATAGTCGCTCACATTCAGGAAATAATGAAAAGCCGTATCCTGCAGTTCCACCTGACGGTTCTTGTTCAGATAGTCGTTCACATCGGACACCTGCAAAGGCAGCATATCCAATACTTCCGATACCGGTACCCACTTATCATAAAAGTAGTCATACTTCACAGCATTTTGCAAGCTGTACTTTTCCAGATGTTCCACCGCCTCACGGGTTTCCGCCTTATACCAACGGCGAACATCGGCCAATTGAGGAGCCCTCAAAGGAACCTTGATAAACAAGCCTTTCATCAACGGACGTTCTACCTTGAAGAGCGCTTGGTTCTTCTCGTAATATTCCGTCAAGTCTTGTTCTGAAATCTCCTCTGATAGTTGCTGATGTATTAAAGCCTGCTGATAGGTGTGCATTATCAATGCTTTGCGATAATTCTCTACAAGTTTATCAATCTCACCATTATTGGGTATATTGCTTTGCGCCTTATCGTACAACAAAATATCTTCCACCCAATTACGGACATAATGTTCTGCAAACAACAGACTGTCGTCTTTGGACAAACCGACCGGAAGTACCGATTGCAAATCTTCCCGGTAAAGGAAATTACCGTTCAACTCCACCAAAGGTGTCCGCCCTTTATGGTCGTGCTGCTCGTTGCACGCCGCACAGAGAAGGAAAATTAAAAGCCCAACGCAGGTTGTTCGCATCACCAACTGATATTTACTTCGTTTTGAGGTACGAAGATAGTGTTTTAATCGGTTGCATCAGTGATTATTAACGGTTTTTAAAACCTCTTGGTCAATTTCAACCTTAGCGGCAGCACGCAACTTTGCCACCCAACGCGTTTCCAAATAGTTGCGATAAGCGTCTGCAAGCGGTCCGCGCACCTCTTGCCAACTGTCCGGTCCCTTCTGCTTGCGGCCTTGCACAGCAGTAAAGGGAAATGACAAAACCGGAGTTGCATCCTTCCCTTTGAACACCAAATCATCCACATACGCATTATCACCGGGGGCAAATAGTCCTTGCTCCACCTGCATCTTGGGAGTATCGCCGGCATTGAAAGTGAGACGGATGGCATCCACCCATTCCTCTTCTGGAATCTGTTTCAGAAACTTCCGTACTTGCTTCGCCACTCGCTTGGTAGTACAATGCAACACAATACCCTTATAACGCGGTTTGTCCCAATGGAAGTCCGAACGGTGCGCCTCAAAATATGCTTTCAATCCCGCTTCATCCGCCACACTCCTTTTTTCCACTTCACGGTCAGTGATTTCGGCAAGTAGCATGCTGTCACGATGTCCTTGCAGCAACTCACAGAATTCGGGATGCTTCAATTCCAGTCGGGAGTTTTCATAGTCCAGAATCGTTTTTACCGTAAAAGCCTCCAACTGCCTGCGTGTCCCCGCCGGATAGGCAGCGGCAAATCCGGCAAACTCTTTTCCACCGTATGCCTTGCCATCCAGTGTAAACAATGCACGGGAAGTGCTTCCTTTGGCCAGCAGTTCGTCGATACCGGCCTTATCCGGCATATAGTGATACTCCTTTTTCAGTTTCTCCACAAAAGCCCGCGTTCCTTTATCCATTCCATGACGACGGGACTGGCAACGGATTATCTCGTCCTTCATATTCTCAAAAGGAAGGACATCCCGCTGTTCGAGTACTTTCACAATATGAATGCCCTGAGGAGTGAGAAACGGACGGGAAATCTCTCCGACATTCAGCCCGAATACAATATCTTCAAACTCCACCGGCATCTGCAGCCAACCCACCCAAAATGCTTTCTTCTCATCGGAATATTGCTCGACACAAGCATCGAAAGACGATGCACCTCCTTCTTCTTTTGCAAGAGTCTTATAGATAGAATCCATCCCGGATTCCATCTCACACAATGTATGACCGGAAATATTCTGGGGAAGATATTTAAAAAGATGCTTCACATACACCCGGCCTGCACGCCTGCCGGATTTCATCCTGTCGTAATACCGCCGTGCCGCCTGCTCTGCCGTCTCCTCATCCGTCAGATATGATTTAATCAGACAGCGGCGATAATCGTCCTGTTCCTTCCGAAAGACACGTGAAGTATCCAACCCGGCAACCTCGGCCGCCTCTATTTTCAACCTGAAGTCTATAAACTTGTTTGCATATGCTTCCAAGGACTTCCGGTCTGTGCCGACAGAGAAACTGCTCTTGTTATAGCTACGCTCGAATTCCGAACGGTAAATCTCCTTTCCATTGATACACATCAGCACCGGATTGTCCTGAGCTGAAACAGCCAATCCGAAACCAAGGAAGACAAACACCAAAAGTAATCTGACCATAAGCACCATCCGTTCTTTTTATACGGCTGCAAATATAAACAAAATGCCCGGAAAGCGGCAATCTCTTTCCGGGCATTCACTCTTATTTTGTTATTATCCTATTCAGGACGGCTATAGTTTGGCGCCTCACTGGTTATAGATACATCGTGCGGATGACTTTCGAGTACACCTGCATTAGTAATGCGGGTAAACTTGGCATCGTGCAGTTTCTCTATATTGGCTGCACCGCAATATCCCATACCGGCACGCAGACCGCCAACCAACTGATAAATCACTTCATACAATGTACCTTTATAAGGAACGCGGGCGGCAATACCCTCCGGAACCAATTTCTTCACATCGCTGGTACCACTTTGGAAGTAGCGGTCCTTGGAACCATTTTCCATCGCTTCCAGCGACCCCATACCCCGATAGGACTTGAACTTACGACCGTTGAAAATAATCGTATCGCCCGGAGACTCTTCCGTTCCGGCAACCAGCGAACCAATCATCACGCTGTAACCACCGGCAGCCAACGCCTTCACTACATCGCCCGAGTAGCGCAAACCACCATCGGCAATCAAAGGAACACCTGTCCCCTTCAGTGCCTTTGCCACATCATAAACGGCAGACAACTGGGGAACCCCCACACCGGCAACCACACGGGTAGTGCAGATGGAACCCGGACCGATGCCTACCTTTACTCCATCAGCACCAGCCTCAACCAATGCCTTTGCAGCTTCACCGGTAGCAATATTACCAACAACAATATCAATATGCGGGAAATGCTCTTTGGCTTCTTTCAACTTTTCAATAACTCCTTTAGAATGTCCGTGAGCTGTATCAATGACAATGGCATCTGCCCCTGCATCCACCAAAGCCCGCATGCGGTCCAAAGTATCATTCGTCACTCCCACTCCGGCAGCAACGCGCAGACGTCCTTTGCTATCCTTGCACGCCATAGGTTTATCCTTGGCCTTGGTAATATCCTTATAGGTAATCAGGCCTACCAATTTATTGTCTTTATCTACTACCGGCAACTTCTCTATTCTATGTTCTTGCAAAATTTGAGAAACAGCCTCCATATCTGTAGTAGGATTGGTAGTAATGATGTTCTCTTTAGTCATCACCTCGTCGATACGCTTATTCATATCTTTCTCAAAACGAAGGTCACGATTGGTAACAATACCAACCAAATATCTTTCATCATCTACCACCGGAATACCACCGATCTTGTATTCAGCCATCAAAGCCAATGCATCAGCTACCGTAGAACCTCTCTTGATAGTCACCGGGTCATAAATCATACCGTTTTCAGCCCGCTTCACAATAGCTACCTGACGCGCTTGCTCCTCAATGGACATATTCTTATGAATAACTCCGATACCACCTTCGCGGGCAATGGCAATAGCCATCTTCGCTTCGGTAACCGTATCCATGGCAGCAGTTACAAACGGGATTTTCAACTCAATGTTTCGTGAAAACTTAGTCGAGAGTTCGACTGTTTTAGGCAAGACTTCGGAATAAGCAGGGACTAACAATACGTCGTCATAAGTTAATCCATCCATTACAATCTTATCAGCAATAAATGACATAGGACTATGCGTTTAAAATTTATTGCGTGCAAATATACGGTTTTTATTCCATTCCGTATACTTGCACGCAATATTTTTTTCTTTTTTATCAACTCAAACCTATCAGTTTGCCATCTCTGAAATAAACTTGATACGCACTAAACGTACTTCTTCTTCCGTAAACTCATCACCCAATTCATCCAGAGCATCGTCAATCTTATCAGTAGTAGATTCCTTGAAATAATCATAGATATCCAGCAAATGGTCTTCATCCATAATATCCTCCAAGAAATAGTCGATATTCAATTTCGTTCCAGAGTAGACAATAGCTTCTATCTCATCCAGCAACTCTTCGAACTCAATGCCTTTCGACACAGCAATGTCATCCAACGCCACCTTACGGTCAATGGCCTGAATGATGGCCACCTTCATTTTTGACTTATTGGCCACTGTACGCACACGCAAGTCCTCGGGACGTTCAATCTCATTCTCCTCACAGTGCCGCTTAATGAGTTTACAGAATTCCTCGCCATAGCGTTTTGCCTTTCCGGCTCCTACACCCGGTATGTTCTGCAACTCGTCCAAAGTCACCGGATATATGGTCGCCATCGCTTCCAAAGAGGGGTCTTGGAAAATGACATAAGGAGGCACTTCCAACTTCTTGGACAACTTCTTTCGTAAGTCCTTCAGCATGGAGTACAATGCCGGGTCTACCGCACACGCACCGCCTCCACGTGCAGGTGCTTCCTCTTCCACATCCTCAAAGTCATTGTCTTCCACTATCTTGAATGATTTGGGACGTTTGAGGAACTTCTTACCGTCATCCGTCACTTTCAGCAAACCATAGTTTTCGACATCCTTACTCAGGTAACCGGCAATAAGTGCCTGACGAATCACAGCATTCCACGTTTTGTCTTCTTCACCCATGCCAGAGCCAAACACTTCGAGATCCTCGTGCAGATGCGCCTGCACTTCCGAAGTCTCCTTACCTTGTATTATGTCTATAATATAGTCCGCCTTAAAATTTTCTTTCACCGCGAGAATAGCTTCAATCACGGTACACAATAAATCTTGAGCTTCCACTTGTTTTTTCGGATTTAAACAATTGTCACAATTACCACAATTTTCTTCCATATATTCTTCACCGAAGTAATGAAGTAACGCCTTTCGGCGGCATACGGAAGATTCGGCATACGCAGCGGTCTCCAGCAGAAGCTGCTTGCCAATTTCCTGCTCTGCTACAGGTTTGCCTTGCATAAACTTCTCAAGCTTCTGCAAGTCTTTATTGGTATAGAAAGTAATACACTGCCCTTCTCCCCCATCTCTTCCGGCACGTCCGGTCTCCTGGTAATATCCTTCCAGACTTTTGGGTATATCGTAATGAATGACATAGCGCACATCCGGTTTGTCAATCCCCATACCAAAGGCAATGGTAGCTACAATCACATCAATTTTTTCCATCAGGAAATCATCCTGGTTCTGTGTTCGTGTAGCCGAATCCATTCCGGCATGATAGGCACGTGCATTGATTCCGTTTGCCTGCAGGATTTCAGCAAGTTCCTCCACTTTCTTCCGGCTCAGGCAATAGATAATGCCAGACTTTTCGGAATTGTTCTTAATGAACTTGATGATGTCCCGGTCTATATTTGCAGTTTTAGGACGTACCTCGTAATAGAGATTCGGGCGGTTGAACGATGACTTGAACACCTGCGCATCCACCATACCCAGATTCTTCTGGATGTCATGCTGCACCTTCGGTGTGGCCGTCGCAGTCAACGCTATCAAAGGGGCTTTCCCTATTTCATTGACAATGGGACGGATACGGCGATACTCAGGACGAAAATCATGTCCCCATTCAGATATACAATGGGCTTCGTCCACGGCATAGAATGAAATCTTCACCGTTTTCAGAAATTCCACATTCTCTTCCTTCGTCAATGATTCCGGAGCCACATACAACAGCTTTGTCTTGCCACTGAGTATGTCGGACCGGACCTGATCTATCGCACTTTTGTTTAGGGAAGAATTGATGAAGTGGGCTATCCCATCCTCTTCGCTGAAGTTACGCATCGCATCGACCTGATTCTTCATCAAGGCAATCAGAGGAGAAATCACGATGGCCGTACCCTCCATCAACAAGGACGGCAATTGGTAGCACAAAGATTTTCCACCGCCGGTAGGCATCAACACGAATGTATCATTACCCGCCAACAGATTCTCTATGATTGCCTCCTGATTTCCTTTAAATGTATCGAACCCGAAGTATTTCTTCAGCTGGTCTGTCAAATTAATCTTCTTCCCTGCCATGATTCATTAGGTTGTTGTTTATTGAGTTAACTTTTAATAGTGGTACTCCGCCATGTTTTTACAAAGAACCCTAACAAAGTTATAAACAACTTCTTAAATTTCAAGCATAATCCATCGAATATTTTTCAATAAAAAGCAAAATAGTCGGTTCCCTTCCGTATTACCTTCTGATTATTAAGTACTTTGCAATCGTGCCATATTTGCCTTTTCAAGCTGGTGCTTGGCATAGTCCAACGTCACAACAAAATTTTCCTTCTGTTCTGACGGAATTTCGAACATGGCATCCATCATAATTGTCTCTACAATGGAACGCAAGCCGCGGGCTCCCAACTTATATTCTACCGCTTTATCCACGATATATTCAAATACAGCATCTTCAAAAGTCAGCTTCACATTGTCCATCTCAAACAGTTTGATATATTGCTTGATGATGGAATTCTTCGGTTCCGTAAGAATGGATCGCAATGCCACACGGTCTAACGGATTCAAATAAGTCAGCACCGGAAGGCGGCCGATAATCTCGGGAATCAATCCGAACGACTTCAAATCCTGCGGAGCAATGTACTGCATCATGTTACTCTTATCGATGGCTGCCGTATTGCGCACAGCACTATACCCGACAACGTGTGTATTCAGCCGCTGGGCAATCTTCTTTTCAATGCCATCGAAAGCCCCACCGCAAATAAACAGAATATTCTTGGTATTGACCGGAATCATTTTCTGATCGGGATGCTTGCGCCCACCCTGGGGAGGAACATTCACCACAGAACCTTCCAGCAGTTTCAGCAATCCCTGCTGCACGCCTTCACCACTCACATCACGGGTTATGGAAGGATTATCACCCTTGCGTGCTATTTTGTCTATCTCGTCGATAAACACGATACCTTGCTCTGCCTCAGGTACGTTATAATCCGCCACCTGGAGCAGACGCGTCAAAATGCTTTCAATATCTTCGCCCACATAACCAGCCTCTGTCAGAACTGTTGCATCCACAATAGTAAAAGGAACATGTAGCAATTTGGCGATAGTACGCGCCAATAACGTCTTTCCCGTACCGGTACTGCCCACCATGACGATGTTTGATTTCTCAATCTCCACATCATCACCGCCATCCTTCTGAAGCAGACGTTTGTAATGGTTGTATACCGACACGGACAAGAAACGCTTGGCATCATCCTGACCAATGACATATTGGTCGAGGAACTTCTTTATTTCTATGGGTTTAGGAAGCTCTTTCAGATTCAGCTTCGTGGCACTTGCCTTCTTGCCAGCCCCCAAAGCCTCCTGAGTAATCTCATAAGCCTGGGTGGCGCAACTGTCGCAGATATAGCCATTCATCCCCGTTATGAGAAATCCGACTTCATCTTCGGTGCGACCGCAAAAGCTGCATCTATTTTTATTTTTTCTTGAATCTGCCATATTTATTTTTTAATCAAAACCTCATCTACCATACCATATTCTTTGGCTTCCTGGGCTGTCATCCAGTAGTCACGGTCAGAATCTGCCCATACCTTGTCAAAGGGAGTGTGGGAGTGGTCGGCGATAATGGTATAAAGTTCTTTCTTCAGTTTCTGAATCTCACGTGCCGTGATTTCAATATCCGAAGCTTGCCCTTGGGCACCTCCCATCGGCTGGTGTATCATCACGCGGGAGTGGGTCAATGCAGAGCGTTTGCCTTCGGCACCGGCAACTAGCAATACGGCAGCCATACTTGCAGCCATACCTGTACAGATAGTAGCCACATCACTGCTGATGAACTGCATGGTATCATAAATACCCAGACCGGCATATACCGAACCGCCCGGTGAATTGATATAGATGGAAATATCCTTGCCCGGATCCACCGAATCCAGATAAAGCAACTGAGCCTGCAAAGTATTGGCTGTATAGTCATCAACCTGCGTACCGAGAAATATGATACGGTCCATCATCAGACGGGAAAACACGTCCAACTGCGTTACATTAAGCTGGCGTTCCTCGAGGATATAGGGATTTAAATAGCCGGCTTGTGATTTAATCACATCATCCAGCACCAAGCTGTTCATACCAAGATGCTTGGTAGCGTATTTTCTAAAATCATCCATTTCTTTCTATTTTTTAATTTATAAGGCTACAAAGAAACAAAAAAGAACACAGAGACACAAAAAAACACAGAGTTATAGTTCATCAAACTCTGTGTTTCTTTATAAATTTCAGCCGTAGGCTCACATTACTCTTATGCAAACATCTTATTGAACTCTTCAGCAGAAACGTTCTTATGCTCCAGTTCCACCTGAGACTTCAAAGCAGTAGCCAGTTTCGATTCAACCACACGGTTGACCAAACCTTCTATGCTTTCTTTCTTCTTAAGCATTTCCTTTGAATAGTTCTCCAGAATTTCTTCGGGCACGCTCATCATGCCGTATTGTGCAAACTGTGCGCGGGTAGCTTCCTTAGCCATATTTGTGATGTCTTCCTGCTCAACCTTGATGTCATTGGCTTTCACCAGCTGTTCCTTAATCAGGTGCCAAGTCAGCTCTTCAATGCTCTTATCATAGTTGTCCTCTACAAAGCTTTCTTCCTTGTCAGGATTGTTCAGACGCATAATGCGCTTCAGCAATGCATCCGGGAATTCCAGTTTACCAACTTTCTCCATCAGCATCTTACGTGCGTCAATCAAGAACTTATAGTCACTATCTGCCACGAACTGGTTGGCAATAACTTCCTTCACTTTAGCACGGAATTCCTCTTCCGTCTTCACATTGCCTTCACCGAATACTTGGTCGAAAATTTCCTGAGTCAAGTCACCCGGAACGAAACGTGTGATTTCTTCTACCTGAAAGCTGAAATTGGATTTCACTTCGGGAGCAGCTTCCTTGTCAATCTTCAACAAAGAAGACAATTCGGCAGCATTTCCGTCCCAAGCCGTATTCGGGTTGAATACAAGCACATCATTCACTTTTGCACCGGCAAAAATAGCTTTCTGCTCATCATTCTTCATGTACGAAGGCATCATTACAGCACCTTCCACCTGAATGCCACCCTCTTTGGTATTACCTTCTTCATCCAGTTCAGCAAGCAAACCTTTCAGCATATCATTGTCCTCGTAAACATCTACCTTGTCATACTTGCCGTTACGTTGGGTGTAAGCCTTGACCTGATTATCCACCATTTCGTCTGTAACTTCGATAGTATAGTAATCTACCTTATCTTCTGCACAAACTTCAGCCTTAAATTCCGGAGCCAAAGCAATATCAAACAAGAATTCGAACTCTTCCATAGTATCGAAATCAATTTCCTGCTGCTTGTCTTCGTTGGGCAAAGGCTCGCCCAATATATTTACCTTATTGTCCTGGATATACTTATATACTGTTTCTGAAAGCAGCTTGTTCACCTCTTCAGCCAATGCAGACTTACCATACATTTTCTTAACTAAGCTCATAGGAACCATTCCCTTACGGAAACCGGGAATCTGCGCCTTCTGACGGAAGTTCTTCAATGATTTGTCTACTTTTTCCTGATAATCTGCTTTCTCAAGCTTTACAGTAAGCAGTGCGCTTACTTTGTCAATGTTTTGTAATGAAACGTTCATTCTGACAATTATTTATTTGATTTATACTTTGTTCCATATCTCAAATGGGGTTGCAAAATTAGCGTTATTCTTTCAATTATCAAAAAACATAGCCGAATTATTTCTTTTCTGTTACTAAGGAATAAGTATATATAACATGGTTACTGCCAAATTCCTCCACACGAGCTGGAAGAAAAAAGCAAAATAATTATAGAAAGGCATTGTCAATCCGATTTTTATACGTTTCTTTGTCACGGAATGATGGCACATTAGTTATTCGATTTCCATTACATGGTTTTTACTTCCGTTTTCAAGAACGCTTTTGTAAACTCTCTGTCTTTGTGATTCATTTATTATTCAGCCTTCCTTCCAAGAGAGTTTTATTCATTTTATTTATTTTATCATTTTCATTATGAACATTTATGTTGGAAACCTTAACTACCGTGTTAAGGAAGATGACCTGCAAAAGGCCATGGAAGATTACGGTACAGTTACTTCCGTTAAATTTATCAATGACCGTACGACCGGACGCTTCAGAGGCATTGCTTTCGTTGAAATGGAAGACAGTGCAGCTGCTGCCAAAGCTATTGCAGAACTTGACGGCGCCGAATTCTTTGGTCGCCAGATGGTAGTAAAAGAAGCAAGACCTCCGAAATATTAATACCATAGATTTAAGGAGAAATAAAAAAAGACCACTAAATAGTGGTCTTTTTTTATTTCTATCAATCAACAGCAACCGTGTCACTTCATAAAATCCTTGCGACGTAGCACAAAACTGTTACTCAGATACTTTTCACGTACAATCTTATTCTCGGCCAACTCTTCCGGGGTACCCTGAAACAGGATTTTTCCTTCAAACAGCAGATAAGCACGATCGGTAATGCTCAACGTCTCCTGCACATTGTGGTCAGTAATCAAAATGCCGATATTCTTATCCTTCAACTTCCACACAATCTGCTGAATATCCTCCACCGCAATCGGGTCTACACCGGCAAAAGGCTCGTCCAACATAATGAATTTGGGGTCAATGGCCAGACAACGGGCAATTTCCGTACGGCGCCGCTCGCCACCAGACAACTGGTTACCCTTATTTTTCCTCACCTTTTGCAAACGGAATTCAGCAATCAGACTCTCCAGCTTATCCTTTTGATACTCCAAAGGTTTGTCGGTCATTTCCAATACAGATGCAATGTTGTCTTCCACACTCATCTGGCGGAACACGGAAGCCTCCTGCGCCAGATATCCGATACCCGTCTGCGCACGCTTGTATACCGGATACTTCGTTATATCCAAATCATTCAAGAAGATGCGTCCCTCATTGGGTGTAATCAGCCCTACGGTCATATAAAAAGAAGTCGTCTTACCAGCGCCATTCGGCCCCAGCAAACCGACAATCTCTCCTTGCTTCACGTCAATAGACACATGGCTGACTACCGTACGTTTACCATATTTCTTCACAAGGTCTTCCGTACGCAATACCATCCTGTCTTCTTCCCGCAGTTCTGCCCCTATAGTCCGGTCTTGCCCGGCCTGCAGATTTTCCTTAACTTCTTCTACATTGTCCTTTATGCCTTTTTCTTCTTCCATATTCTAAAGGTTTTCGCCGCAAATGTAGCAAAAATAAGCCGAAATAGTGTACATTTGCATTCAAATACTTATATGTCATGATTAAAGCACTTAAGACAGTGGGAAGATATATCATACTGATGGGACGCGTATTCGCCCGCCCCGAACGTATACGTATGTTTTTCCGCCAATATGTCAACGAGTTGGAACAGCTTGGCGTGAACTCCATCGGCATCGTATTGCTGATATCGTTCTTCATCGGAGCTGTAATCACCATACAGATAAAGTTGAACATCGAGAGTCCCTTCATGCCCCGATGGACAGTGGGGTATGTAACCCGTGAAATCATGCTGCTGGAATTCTCCTCCTCCATCATGTGCCTGATTCTGGCAGGGAAAGTCGGGTCAAACATCGCCTCGGAGCTGGGCACCATGCGGGTCACCCAGCAAATAGACGCCCTTGAAATTATGGGTGTCAACTCTGCCAACTACCTTATCCTACCGAAAATCGCCGCTATGGTGACAACCATTCCACTGATGGTGACGTTCAGTATATTCGCCGGTATCATAGGTGCCTTCTGTACTTGCTGGTTCGGTGGCATCATGTCGGCGGTAGATTTGGAATACGGCTTGCAGTACATGTTTGTCGAATGGTTTATTTGGTGCGGTATCATCAAGTCGCTGTTCTTTGCCTTTATCATTGCCAGTGTATCGGCATTCTTCGGCTACACCGTCGAAGGTGGTTCCATCGAGGTAGGTAAGGCGTCCACCGACTCCGTAGTATGCAGCAGTGTACTTATCTTATTCGCCGACCTAATATTAACTCAACTTTTAATGGGATGATTGAACTGAAAGGACTTTGCAAATCATTTGAAGGAAAAGAGGTATTGAAAGATATCAATGCCACTTTTGAGAATGGAAAGACCAACCTGATTATAGGGCAGAGCGGTTCGGGAAAAACCGTACTCATGAAATGTATCGTGGGTTTGTTGACACCGGACAAAGGAGAATTGTTGTATGACCACCGCAACTTCCTTGCCATGGGAAAGAAGGAGAAGAAAGCGCTCCGCCGGGAAATGGGAATGATTTTCCAAAGTGCCGCACTGTTCGACTCCATGACAGTACTGGACAACGTAATGTTTCCACTGAACATGTTCAGCAACGACACCCTGCGCGACCGGACTCGTCGTGCCATGTTCTGTTTGGAACGTGTCAACTTGATTGAAGCTAAAGACAAATTTCCTGGAGAAATCAGCGGTGGTATGCAGAAACGCGTAGCCATTGCCCGTGCCATTGCCCTAAACCCGCAATACTTGTTCTGTGACGAGCCGAATTCAGGACTTGACCCCAAGACCTCGCTTGTCATCGACGAACTGATACAGGATATAACCCGGGAATACAATATGACTACTCTCATCAACACTCATGACATGAACTCTGTAATGGGTATCGGAGAAAAAATCATCTACATCTACGAAGGGCACAAAGAATGGGAAGGCAATAAAGACGATATCTTCACTTCCACCAACGAACGGTTGAACAATTTCATATTTGCATCCGACTTGTTCCGGAAGGTCAAAGAAGTGGAGATACAGAACCTTGAAGGATAAAAACACACTGAAGTTCCAAATCTCCTGCATAAGAAATATGCAGTGGAAGTTTTTCCTCTCTCTGTAGCTTTACTCTCTGAAAATATAACAGTAATTGCTTAAAAGTTATAACTGCAATACTATAAGTTCAATACTTTCATCGATATATTGCCAATATTCAAATGAATAAGAAAGATGTAAAGGTATATAAAATATTTATTTTTTTGTTTGGGATGAATTTAACGTAACCATTCTATTTTCCGCCTTGACACGCATCGCAACCCAGCATATCTTTGCGCCATAACCAATTACTAACAAAGATTATGGCAAAAGAAAAAGTAAACTACCAGGAGGTGTACGACCTCTATCAG
>NZ_JABXJH010000060.1:21298-22717 GCF_013373675.1 Bacteroides sp. L10-4 | reverse complement strand
TTCCAAGACCGATCCTGATGCCACATTCATGCGTATGAAAGAAGACGCCATGAAGAACGGGCAGACCAAGCCCGGGTATAATTTACAAACAGGTACTGAAAACCAATTCATCATAGACTTCCGGCTGTTTCCCAACCCCACCGATACGCTGACCCTGATCCCTTTCTTCCACTCCTTCCAGCACCGCTATAACCGCTTACCGGGTATCGGTGTGGCAGACTCCGGTTACGGCTCGGAAGAAAATTACCGGTTCATGCAGGAAAACGGGATAGAGGCCTTTGTCAAGTACAACTACTTCCATAAAGAGCAGCGTCCCCGTTATACTCCCAACCCGTTCCATGCGGAAAGTCTCCATTACAATGCGGGGGAGGATTATTACGTTTGTCCGATGGGGCAACACATGAACCGCATAGGAACCAGACATGACAAAACAGCGAGCGGATACATCACCGAAAGTGCCCGGTACAAAGCACAAAGATGCGAAGGTTGTCCTTTGCATGGAAGTTGTTTTAAAGCACGGGGAAACCGTATTATAGAAGTCAACCACCGGTTAAACCAATACAAACGGCAGGCACGGGAAAGGTTAGTCTCAGAAGAAGGAGTCAGGCATAGGGGCAGGCGGTGTATAGAACCGGAAGCTGTGTTCGGACAAATGAAATACAACATGGCATACAGGAGGTTCCGGCATGTGGGAGAAGACAAGGTGACAATGGACTTTGCCTTCTTTGCCATAGCTTTTAATATCAAAAAGATGTGTGCAAAACTGAGAAAAACAGGAAAGGAGCTCATTACACTTACTAAATCTATATTTATTGGACTATTTATAACCCGATACAACGGGAATATAGTAACTTGTTACCAAATGAATGAGAAAAAAGCGGCGTAGACAAAAGAAAAGATAACAGGACTATAAATTATAGAAAAAGGTTGTGCCAACGTTTTGACACAACCTCACGTACATCCGAATCCACCACTTGATATGAAACGAATTATCTGGTATTTACCTCCTTGAAGTAATATGTTGTTTGGTAAGTTCATTTGTTATGTCTTAATATAGTATAATTTTAAAAGATAAAGTTTTATATTGCAAATATAGTTTTAAATATGTAACAACTACCAATATATTTATTATTTTACGGAGAATACAATCCACTTTAAGAGCCTGTTTAAATTTTATTCAGCATTCTTTTAAGAGTTCTCTTTGAGGATGTTTTTCTGTTTTAATGAAGAGCATAGCGGGCTATGTGACGAATAGAAACAGAAAAACAGACCGGAAAGAAGCTTGGGAAGAAGCTGAAAAAACTTTTTGAAGAAAATTTAAACTGGCTCTTATATTCCAATTTTGAAAAATTCAATAAGGAGCAAGATTTAGAATTTTACTCTAATCCTATTATTACTAATGGCGCTATCTGTATTATC
>NZ_JABXJH010000060.1:0-21288 GCF_013373675.1 Bacteroides sp. L10-4 | reverse complement strand
ATATCAAAAAGATGTGTGCAAAACTGAGAAAAACAGGAAAGGAGCTCATTACACTTACTAAATCTATATTTATTGGACTATTTATAACCCGATACAACGGGAATATAGCAACTTGTTACCAAATGAATGAGAAAAAAGCGGCGTAGACAAAAGAAAAGATAACAGGACTATAAATTATAGAAAAAGGTTGTGCCAACGTTTTGACACATTTACTTTTTTGTGTCTTTTTTATTAGGGGATAGGTTAGGGGATAGTTTTCCCATTTTTTTAAGGTTTGTATTTCATAGGATAATAACGAAGTATTAACTATTATAACCTCAAAATATCGCAAAATTATTATAGGAAAATCCCCCAATTGTTTTAGTGTGTTTGAGTATCGTAAATAGTTGTATTATAGTTTATTGTGCTTGTTTTTGCCTTAAAAAGCCCATAAACTTGCGTGTGTGCGTTAAAAAGAGGCTATCATGCTTATTTGCGTGTAAACCGCGTGGTGTTATTCAATATGGATTACTCCTACAATGCGCGCCATGCCGGTTATCTCATCTTTTGGTATGTCAAAAGGTGGGTACTCTTTATTATCGGATACAGCGGTTAGGCAGTCTTTATCAGTCCCCGGCATTATGCGCTTTACAAGCATTCCCCGGTCAATTGTGGCAATCAAGTGGCATTTGTTCCATTCAATGTATCGGGAATGATTGATTATTGAGCAGGCTGTTATGTCACCGGGATAGAATTTTGGTATCGTAGAGTCCCCTGTAACCTCAATCATGAAGTCTACAGCGAGGTATCGGAACTTAGGGATGATATAGTAGGCTACAACATCGCGTTCCTTTATTGAAAAATGTGCATTAGCGAAGCCTCCGACAGCTCTTTCTGAAACTAAGGGGATTGCACCGGGAGCCTTTTTCGTAGTTTCGGTAAGAGCTTCAAAATGGGTTTCTGAACCGCTTCGGGTAGAAATAAGCTTTTCTCTGTTTGTAGTGGCAATGGGCTTTAAACATTCTTTAAGCATATCTCCTTCGCCTGTTATGAGCCAGTCTGCTGAGATGTTTTCGCAATTTGAGTATATTGTTTCAATATCAAAAGTATTTCGACTAATCCAAGTGCTTAATCCTTGTGCCGAAATTCCTAACTTCTTTGCAAACTGCGACTTATTACCTCCGCAGTAGTGATTGATAAGGGCATTTAATATGTCTGCTTTCGTCATAATGTGCTAAATAATTCTCGTTGTGAGAAAATAATCCACATTATGTTTTGTGGATATTCTTAAAATGTTTATCCTTGCGGTGTGGTTAAGATGTTACCACCGCGCCAAAGATAAGAATAAAAAATCCCCTCCGATATGGGTCGGAGAGGATTTTTATAGTTTTAATCCCATTTTAGCGATAAGGCTGTGCTTGCTATTATTCGTTAGCAGCTTCTTCGGCAGGAGCCTCTTCAGTCGGTGCTTCAGCGGCAGCTTTTGCGGCAGCTTCAGCAGCTTTCTTTTCAGCCAATGCTTTTGCTTTTTCTTCGTTTATTTTCTTTTCAGCCTCCAGACGTGCTTTTGCTTCAGCTTTCTTAGCTTCGTCTTCTTTGGCTTTCAGAGCAGCCAAACCGTTTTGTTTGTTGTTCTTCCAAGCTTCGAACTTAGCATCGGCTTCCGCTTCGCCAAATGCGCCTTTTGCTACACCGCCCAGCAGGTGCTTCTTCATGTAAACACCTTCGCGGGAGAGGATGTTGCGAACTGTGTCGGTAGGTTGTGCGCCCTTCAACACCCAGTCGAGTGCCCGGTCGAACTTCAAATCTACTGTGGCAGGATTGGTGTTAGGGTTGTAAGTACCAATCTTCTCAATAAATTTACCATCACGTGGTGCTCTTACGTCTGCAATAACGATAGAGTAGAAAGCATAGCTTTTACGTCCATGTCTTTGCAATCTGATTTTTGTTGCCATTTAATTAAAATGTTTTTAGTTAATGATTTGAATTATGCTACTATCTCGTAATAGCGGTTGCAAAGATAGGGAATAATTTTGAGTTATGAGTTATGAGTGATGAGTTATTTGTTGATGAGAGTGGTGTTTTTTGATATTCATTCTCCTGTCAACAAATAGCTCATCCTCCCGTTGACAAATAACTCATCACTTTCCCGAGTATTTCCTGGGGTATCTCAGCAGGATGGCGAGGGTGGCGCATGCTCCCATGCAGAAGGGATAGTATAGGTTTCCGATGATGCTGATGGGTGAAATGCAGGCAAGTCCGGAGGCTATCAGCATTTGCGCTCCGTAAGGGATGATTCCTTGCACGAGGCATGAGAAGGTGTCCAGTATGCTGGCCGTTTTCCGGCGGTCCAGGTGGAAGCGGAGGGCGATGTCCTTGGCTATGGGGCCGGTGGTGATGATGGCAATCGTGTTGTTGGCGGTGCACAGATTGGCGATGCTGACCAGGGCGGCGATGCTGAATTCGGCTCCCCGCTTGCCGCTGACGTGGCGGGTCAGCCGGGAGATGATGAAGTCGATGCCTCCGTTGTGGCGGATGGTTTCGAGCATGCCTCCGGCCAGCAGGGTGATGATGATAAGCTCGCCCATGCCGGTGATGCCCGTTCCCATGGCTCCGAACCAGTCGAAGAAGGCGGTGCCGGTATAAATGCCGATAATTCCAGTGGAGAGGATGCCCAGCAGCAGTACCAGCATAACGTTGACGCCTGCTACGGCCATACCCGGCACGACGAGGTAGGGGATTACTTTTATCCACTCGATGCCCTGTACTTGCGGCGGGGCGGAGACGGACAGTCCTTGAAAGATATAGATGCCCAGCACGATAAGTGCTGCCGGTACCACAATCATGGAGTTGACGCGGAACTTGTCCCTCATCACGCAGTCCTGCGTCTTGGTCGATGCGATGGTGGTGTCGGATATGAAGGAAAGATTGTCGCCGAAGAACGAGCCTCCCACCACGATGGCAACCATGTAGGGCAGGTCGATGCCCGTCTTCTCCGCCAGCCCCACGGCTACGGGGGTCAGTGCAACGATAGTTCCTACGCTGGTTCCTATCGAAAGGGAGATGAAGCAGGCGGCAATGAAGATGCCCGCCAGCAGCAGGTTGTCCGGCAATATGTGCAGTGTCAGATTCACGGTTGCATCAATGGCGCCCATCTGCTTGGCGCTTTGGGCGAATGCTCCTGCAAGGATGAATATCCATACCATCAGCAGGATGTTCTTGTTGCCGGCACCTGCGGAAAACTGATGGATGCGCTGTTCCGGACTCAGCCCGCGCGTAATGGCGATGGCATAGCAGGACGAGGCGAGGAAGGCCACCGTGATGGGAACTTTATAAAAGTCGTTCGCCAGGAGCGAAGTCACCAGGTAGAGGCAAAGGAATACGGCCAACGGGCTGAGCGCCCACCAGCCGCCTTTGTTCTGGGGGATTGTATCGGTTGTTACTGACATAATTTCCTTGACGCTGTTTTCATTCATTCATCCGGTCCTCCTGCTACAGCGACGTTATCAGCCGGATTCATTTTCAGATACTTTGTTCCCATTATGTGTTGTCTTTATCTGTCTATATCCTTGTTATTTGTTGTAATAAAACTCGATATTCTCCTTTGTCAGCAAGTCAATCGGCATGAAGTTCTCCCTTGTGATTTCCTTCTTCAGAATCAGGTGTTCGCACAAAGCCTTGATGCCGTCGAATCCTTGCAGGGTGGGCTGCTGTGCTATGAGGAAGAAGATGCTTCCTTGTTTCAGGCAGTCTACGTTGCGTTGCAGCAGGTCATAGCCCATCAGGTTGAAGTCCTTTTTCTCTTTCTTCAGCAGATATTCCCCGATGATGTATGCTTTGGAGTTGAAGGTGATTCCATTCTTTACGGTCGGATGTTCTTGGAAGAATTCGTCCAGCATTTGCATGTCCTCGCTGTCGCGTTTGGCATGCAAGTCCAGTTCCCAGATGCGGCAGGCGGGATGATGTTCCTGCATGTATTCGCGGAAACCTATTTCGCGACGTTCCTGCTGGTTCGACCCGACAATCCCTTCGTTTATCTTGCGGAAGATGACGATTTCCTGTGCGTCTTCTCCGGCAAGCAGCATCAGCATGCGGGCGGCAAAATATCCGCTTTGGTGCGAGTTCTGCCCATAGAAGGAGAGGGCGGGCTCTTCCTTTATATTGGAGTCTATATATATATAAGGTATATTATGCAGCGTCAGCTCATCCGTGAAAGGCTTGGTATATTGCGGAACGGTGGGGGCAAACATCACTCCGTCCGGTTCCAGTGCCAGAATCTGCCCGGAGGCCTCCGCAAATGAATGGTAGTCGTAGGGGTCATAGTAGGAGAGTTGTACGGCAACGTTGAAGTCGGAGTAAGTTTCCACGGCATTGTGTATGCCCGCCTCCACTTCTGTCCAGTATTCGCCTTTCTGGTGCTGCGGCAACAGGCAGGCAAATGCGTACTTCTTGTTCGAAGCCAGCGCGCTGGCATACATGTTGGGCTGATAATCCAGTTGTTTCAGGATTTCCTCCACTCGCTTCCTGCTGGATTCGGACACGCCGCTGCGTCCGTGAATCACACGGTCGACGGTTCCTACGGATACATCGGCCATCTTGGCGATATCTTTTATTCTGATTCTTTCCATCTGTATATTTACGATTTAACGATTTATGATTTACAATGTACGATTGATGTTGCTTTAGCCACGATTCTGCAATGTAATTTCAATTGTCGATCGTCCCATCGTACACCATGTTGTGTTCGTACACAATAATAATCTTAATATTTCAACGACAAATATATGATAATTTTCTGTATTTCAAAAATTGTTGTATCTTTGTGTCCGCACACGGAGATTATGGATAATGAATATTATTTTGATATACTCTCCATATTTTCAGGTGTTTAAGTTCTATTTGCACTTTGAAATGATAGATTGAAAGGAAATAAATTAATTTCATATTAAAATGAAACATAGAAAGATTATGGGAAAGAAAGTAGTTACATTAGGTGAAATCATGCTGAGGCTGTCTACTCCGGGAAACACCCGTTTCGTGCAGTCCGACTCTTTTGATGTGGTATATGGCGGCGGTGAGGCAAACGTGGCTGTCAGTTGTGCCAACTACGGACATGATGCTTATTTTGTAACCAAGTTGCCGAAGCATGAGATAGGCCAGTCGGCTGTCAATGCACTGCGCAAGTATGGCGTAAAGACGGACTTCATTGCGCGTGGTGGCGACCGTGTAGGTATCTACTATCTTGAGACCGGTGCTTCCATGCGTCCCAGTAAGGTGATTTATGACCGTGCGCACTCTGCCATTGCCGAAGCGGATGCTGCAGACTTTGATTTCGATGCCATCATGGAAGGGGCAGACTGGTTCCACTGGTCGGGTATCACTCCCGCCATCTCCGACAAGGCTGCCGAACTGACCCGCCTGGCATGCGAGGCCGCCAAACGTCACAGTGTCACCGTGTCGGTAGACCTCAATTTCCGCAAGAAACTCTGGACTAAGGAAAAAGCCCAGTCCGTCATGAAGCCTTTGATGCAGTATGTGGATGTCTGCATCGGCAACGAAGAAGATGCCGAACTCTGCCTTGGCTTCAAGCCCGATGCCGATGTGGAAGGCGGCAAGACTGACGCCGAAGGCTACAAGGGAATCTTCAAGGCGATGGCGAAGGAATTCGGATTCAAATATGTCATATCTACATTGCGCGAGTCCTTCTCTGCTACCCACAACGGCTGGAAAGCAATGATTTACAACGGTGAGGAATTCTACGAGTCGAAGCGTTACGACATCAATCCTATCATCGACCGCGTAGGTGGCGGCGACTCTTTCTCCGGTGGTATCATCCACGGCCTGCTGACAAAGCCCGACCAGGGTGCCGCTCTCGAATTTGCAGTGGCTGCTTCTGCCTTGAAGCACACTGTCAACGGTGACTTCAACCTTGTGTCTGCAGAAGAGGTGGAAGCACTGGCAGGAGGTGATGCAAGCGGACGGGTACAGAGATAAGTTCATTTGCTATTAGGCGATTTTACTGTTTGACACTCTCTTGTTGATGACGACAGAAGAACTGAAGAATAGGTTGAAGGCATTTGCGGTAAGGGCTGTCAGGTTGGCAGACAAGTAGACTGACCTGCAGCCAATTATCGAGCTGCTTGTTTGGGAAAATCAGATAAGGATTTCCTGAATAAATTGAAGATGGTGAATGGATGGTAAATAGTTTGATGGTATAAAGGATTAAGTAGCAGAACATTTAAATAGTCAGATAGTAAATAGAAAGATGAGTAAGTTTGATAAAATAGCAGTATTGAATAAGATTGGTTCTACCGGCATGGTGCCCGTCTTTTATCATAAGGATGCAGAAGTTGCAAAGAAAGTAGTGAAGGCTTGCTACGATGGCGGTGTTCGTGCATTCGAGTTCACGAACCGTGGTGACTTTGCTCACGAGGTGTTTGCAGAAGTGGTGAAGTTTGCGGCAAAAGAGTGCCCCGAGATGGCTATGGGTGTAGGTTCCATCGTCGACCCTGCTACTGCGGCGCTGTACTTGCAGTTGGGTGCATGCTTCGTTGTAGGCCCGCTGTTCAATCCGGAAATAGCCAAGATTTGTAACCGTCGTCTGGTTGCCTATACTCCGGGGTGTGGTAGCGTTTCGGAAGTGGGCTTCGCGCAAGAGGTGGGCTGCGACCTCTGCAAGATTTTCCCGGGTGATGTGCTTGGCGCCAAACTCGTGAAAGGTTTGTTGGCCCCGATGCCCTGGTCTAAGCTGATGGTGACCGGTGGGGTGGAGCCGACTCAGGAAAACCTGACCTCTTGGATTAAGGCGGGTGTGTTCTGCGTAGGAATGGGTTCCAAACTCTTCCCGAAAGACAAAGTCGCTGCCGAAGACTGGACTTACGTTACGGAAAAATGTAAAGAAGCTTTAGGCTATATCGCCGAAGCAAGAAAATAGAGAAGAAATTCATTTTGTTTAAAGGTGTTTGAAGGGGACAGCCATCGAAGCGTTTCGGCGCTTCGGTGGCTTGTTTTTTGCTGGAAAGTATACTCCCCGATGAGCAATGGAATGTTTATAAGTGTAAACTATACTCTTAAACTCTAAAACAATGTTATAAAATACCCGGATAGTGTGCCTGATGTTTTGCACATGCGCATAAAACACTTACCTTTGCAGTGCAGTTGGGAAACTGCATTTGGATTTGATAAATAATAAGACAGTTTTCAAAAAGGATATTGGTTGTTAGGTAAAAGGATTGAAAATAGATTTTTTCATAAGCTAAATGTTTTGAATAAATAGGTAAATTAGGTAAAGGTAAAGATTGGATTTTGAAGTTTTCAGAACAGGTAATTGAAGTTTTATTTTTCAGGTAAAGAGAAAGATTGATTTTTGGGTAACATTGATGTAGTTTAAAAGAAAAGCCTTTATGGCTTTTCTTATAGGGGCGGGGAGTTCGTGAGAGCTTGCTCGTTTTTTTATTTCCATATTCTTCGTATTTCTATATTCTTCGTATTTCTATATTCTTCGTATTTCTTGTATATTTTGCCCAGGCTCTACTTCTTTTCCGTATATTTGATGCAGTATGACGTTATTTATTTGATACAGTGTGAAGTTATTTACTTGATGTAGTGTGAAGTTATTTATTTGACTCTGTAAGCAGACTAAAAAGAATCCGCGTGAGTTGTCCGATGAACCCGCAACATCCGGTGACGGTAACATTATCGGAGCGGGCGGAAGAACCGGTTTGCAGGTACTGACCGGCGTTAATTTTGAGAGCACCTATACTCATTCGGTGCTGTTCCTGTTATCTTCTTGAATAGCAGGCTGAAATACTGTACGTTTGGATAGCCTAACAACTGTGCCACAACGGCCGGGGTATTTCCCGCTTTGAGCAACATCTTTTTAGCTGCTTCAAGCCGTTTCAGTTGGAAATACTCATCTAATGTTTTGCCGGTCTTGAATTTCAGCAAGTCGTTGAAGTAAGGAACGGAAAGATGGAGGTGTGCGGCACAATACTCCGGTGTGGGTAAAACGGCATTGCCCAACTGACCGGAATCGATATAACCGTCGAGCAGCTTTTCCATTTTTACCAAAATTGTTTTGTTCTTGTCCTCTCGCGTAATAAACTGACGCTCATAATAACGGGTACAATAATCCAATAGCAGTTCGATATGACGTGAAAGAATGGTACTGCTGTGTGCATCTATAGGATGATGCAGTTCTTCCTCTATATTCCACAGGCAACAGGTGATTTTCTCTGTTTCACGCTTAGACAGATGTAAGGCTTCTTCCTTGCCGTAATGGAAGAAAGTATAGTTTTTGATATGTTTTTTCAAGGTAGTCCGAAAGAGTAGGTCAGGATGGAATATCAGCAGATAACCTTTATCCGGCAAGGTATTATTTTTACTCATGCGGAAAACCTCTCCGGGCTTCAGAAATACCATCGTGGCATTGGAATAATCGTAATATTTACGACCGCAACAACAGCCGTCGGTGCACTCCTCGGTGAGCAGCACGGTATAGAACTCGAATTTAACGGCATCCTGTTCCAGATCCGGATGTTCCAGATTGATGATGCTTGCCTGGGGATGCAGAGTTTTGCATCCCAAACGGCGGTTGCATTCGCACACGCTCTTTATGTCCAACGTCTCTTTCATCTGTCCTTTCAGCTAATCATCCTTGTGTGGTATTCATTCGGTGTGCATCCTTCCCGTTTCTTGAACAGACGGCACAGATGTTGCGGATATCGGAAGCCCGATGAATATGCTATTTGGCTTGCAGTATCTCGGGTGCCGACGATACGCTCTTTTGCTATTTCAATTACTTTCTCCTGCATGTGCTCCTGCGGCGTCTTGCCGGTCTCTTTCTTTAGCATGTTGTCCATATCTCTGTATTTTCATTTTCTCTTTTCTTTCATCACACAAAATTAGCGGATTATACGGATTTTGCCATAACCTTAATTACTGATAATATAACCTCAGATACGGATTTCGCACATTCTCCGCGGAAATTATGTAATTGGGGTTATAATATCTGTAATTCCGGCCCAATCCGAAATCCCGGTGCATTTCTTAAATAGATTAGAGCGCATTTCCGCTTCTATTAAAAATACTATTTGTTTTTCAAATAATAATTCCTTTAAAATTTGTACTTTTGCCCACTGTTTAGAGAAATCAACGAAAACTTTAAAAAACGAAATAGAATGGCAGTAGAATTGAAAGACCTTACCAAACGTAGTGAGAACTATTCTCAGTGGTACAACGAGTTGGTGGTAAAAGCCGATTTGGCAGAACAATCGGCAGTACGCGGCTGTATGGTGATCAAGCCCTACGGATACGCTATCTGGGAGAAGATGCAACGTCAGTTGGACGATATGTTCAAGGAAACGGGACACGTCAACGCTTATTTCCCCTTGCTTATTCCGAAATCATTCCTCAGCCGTGAAGCGGAACATGTGGAAGGCTTTGCCAAAGAGTGTGCCGTCGTGACGCACTATCGTTTGAAGAACGATCCGAATGGCGGCGGTGTGGTGGTGGACCCTGCTGCAAAACTGGAAGAAGAGCTGATTATCCGCCCCACTTCCGAAACCATCATCTGGAACACCTACAAGAACTGGATCAATTCATACCGCGACCTGCCTATCTTGTGCAACCAGTGGGCAAACGTGTTCCGTTGGGAAATGCGTACCCGTCTGTTCCTCCGTACCGCCGAATTCCTCTGGCAGGAAGGACACACGGCACATGCCACCCGCGAGGAATCCGAAGAAGAAGCGGTAAAGATGCTGAATGTATATGCCGAGTTTGCCGAAAAATACATGGCAGTGCCCGTAGTGAAAGGCGTGAAGTCTGCCAACGAGCGTTTTGCCGGTGCCCTCAACACCTACACCATCGAAGCGATGATGCAGGACGGAAAGGCTTTGCAGAGCGGTACTTCCCACTTCCTGGGACAGAACTTCGCCAAGGCGTTCGATGTACAGTTCGTCAATAAGGAGAACAAGCTGGAGTATGTTTGGGCTACCTCCTGGGGTGTTTCCACCCGTCTGATGGGAGCGCTTATCATGACGCATTCCGATGACAACGGTCTGGTACTTCCTCCGCACCTGGCTCCGATACAAGTAGTCATCGTACCTATCTACAAGAATGCGGAGATGCTGGCCAAGATTGACGAGAAAGTGGCAGGCATTGTGGCAAAGCTGAAGTCAATGGGTATTTCCGTGAAGTACGACAATGCCGACAACAAACGTCCGGGCTTCAAGTTTGCCGACTATGAGGTGAAGGGTGTTCCCGTCCGTCTGGTGATGGGTGGCCGCGACCTGGAGAACAATACAATGGAAATCATGCGTCGCGATACACTGGAGAAGGAGACGCGTTCCTGCGAGGGTATCGAAGAGTACGTGAAGGACTTGCTCGAGGACATTCAGGCAAATGTCTACAAGAAAGCGCTCGATTACCGCAACAGCCGCATCACCAGCGTGGACAGCTACGAGGAATTCAAGGAAAAGATTGAAGAAGGCGGCTTCATTCTGGCTCATTGGGACGGGACTACCGAAACCGAAGAGAAAATCAAGGAAGAGACCAAAGCAACCATCCGTTGTATTCCTTTCGATTCATTTGTTCCGGGTGACAAGGAACCGGGCAAGTGTATGGTTACCGGCAAGCCTTCTGCCTGCCGCGTGATTTTCGCACGTTCCTATTAATAATACCCACCCCGGATTACGCGGATTAACACAGATGATTTTAGGAGTTCTGATAATCAGAAACTTTTATCTGCGTTAATCCGCGTAATCCGGGGTGATTGTATATTCGGCCTACATACTTCTGTAACCTCCTCCACATCTCCTCGTAACAACTTTCCCTCATTTTTGCAGCGTAAAAAAAGAAAGGAGGCCCGAATATGGCTTTCCGCTATTGGGTGCGTAGCTGCCTGGCATATCCTGCCATCCTTTCTTTCCGGCGACTTAAATGCTCACGTTCATCGCATTGGCTCCCAATGCCCCCAAGATGGCGGAGGCTACTGCAATCACGACTTTCAGAATTTTATCCCAGATACTTTTTTTCATGCTATATACGTTTTAAAAGTTGAACATACGAATCGGTAGTAAAATCAGTCATATTTATCCCAACGGATTTTCGCCCTGGTCTCCGTCCGAACCGCCTCCGTCTCCCGAGCCGGAACCGCCGCCGGAGCTTCCTCCTTCACCGTCTCCCTTGTTCACCAATGCTTCCAGGTCGTAGAAGTCAATCTTCTGCCCGGCACGCGTGGCGGTGATGTCCGGTCTTACGGTACTGGAAGGCCGGAAATTGATTTTCACCGCCTTGATGTTCTTGGCGGTGCACTCCTTTACATCCGTTACGCCTGCCGTGCGCGCCGACAGGCTGAATACGCCGAAGTTCTTGATGTTCACCGACTGCCCGTTGTAGAGCGTTGCAATCATGGCCTCCACAAAATTGGTCAATACACTCTGGATGTCGCCCAGCGTCAGCGAACTCTTCTCTTTCATCACGTAGGCAATGTCGTCCAGCGTCGCATTGTCGCCCAGTGTCACCAGCTGCGGGTAGAACTTTGCCACCGCATCTGCCTTTCGAGGATCTTTCCTCGCAATTTTCTTGAATGGTACTCCCATAAACAATTAAATAATTAAAAATTAACAATTAGAAATTAAAGTCCCGTATTGCAATACTCTTCTCTTTCTCCTTTAGGGGGGAAGAGGGGTGCTGCAAAAGTACTCCTCCGGCTTTTGCCGCTCATGGCTTTCTTCGGGTTACGCCGTCTCTTTCCCGTTTCCTTCCTGTTCAGGAAAAGTTCTTCGCCCGATGCCCGTTTATGTCTGTTTTTTCTTGGTAATCACGCTGATATTCAGTATCTTTATGGTGTAATAATCAACCAATAACATAAAGAATGAAAACAGAAAAAGAAAAGAGGGAAGAGGAGGAGGAAGACCTTCGTCCGTTCCGCATCCACGCCTATTCGAAGGAAGAGCTTGCCATGCTCTACAACCCGACTTACTGCATCAGCAATGCCATCTATACCCTGGCGGCATGGATACGCCACAACAAGGCGCTGAAGGGTGAGCTGGAGAAGGTGGGCTACAACAAATACCGGCGCACCTTCACTCCGCTGGAAGTGAAAGTGCTGGTGAAGTATCTGGGAGAACCCTGACAGGATGCCGGCCGGAAATAGGGAAACCGTGTAAAGAAAACGCCAATATATGTAAAGCCCCGTAACAATATATGTTGTCATGCACAACAATATATGTTACGGGGCTTTTCTCTTCTCCTCGAATGCCGGTTACTGATATAGCTGGATGTCCACTACCTCATATTCGGTCGTCTCCTGCTCGTTGGTCCGTGTACCGAATCCGTACTTTTCCAGTGCCTGCACCAGTACCAGCTGGGTGTGCGGGTTCACCTGCACCTTTCCGAATATGCTGAGCTTGGTCAGTATCACGCTGGCAGGGAGCCATTTTACCTGCAGGTCTTCGGGCAGCGGCTTGCGGAAGAAGACGAAGAGGTTCTCCTCCACGGGGTCTTTCATGCGGTGCCGTTCGTTGTGCTTGTTCAGCTGTTCTATCTCCTCGCCCTCGTACCAGTATCTGAAACCGCCCTTCAGCAAGGCGAGCGCCTGGGCGTAGATGCCGGGATGGTTCACCGGGGTGCGGTAGTCTATGCCGGTGACGGTGATGGGGAGGAAACGCCGGTTACCGCCGATGTCCTGCAGGCACTGCCGGTTGTTGGTGCTCCCGATGAAGGAGCAGTGGCGGGGCAGGGTGAAGGCTTCGACGTCGTAGGCCTTGCGCTGCGTCACGTTGTCCTGCGCGATGATTCGCTTCAATGCCGCCAGCTCGCCGGGCCTCACGCCCTCGAACTCTTCCATGTTGATGATGATGCGCGTGGATAGCAGGCGGGCGTCGTCCTTGTTGGAAGGGTCTATCATGCCGTTGTAGAAGTACTCTTTCCACTCGGGCGGCAGCAGGTGGCGTATCCAGCTGCTCTTTCCCTTTCCCTGCTCGCTGTAGAGGATGATGACGAGCTGGTTCATCTCCTCGTCGCTCAGCGCGCAGGCCACCATGCCCACCATCCATCGTTTGAATCCCTCCTGCCACAGTTCCCGGTTCTCGGTCGTCAGGGTGTCGGCAAGTTGGGCGATGTAGTCCGTCCCGTCCCAGGGGGGAAGCGCGTACAGGTAGTCGGTGTAGGGATTGAACTCCCTGGCGTAGTTGGAGTCTATCACGGCTCTGAGGAAATTCTGGTAGCAGGAGATGCCGGCCATCTGCAGGTCTACGAACAGGGTGTTGTAGTCCTTCCCGCGCATGGGGCGGTATCCTTTCCGGGCCTCTTCGGGCGGTGCGTAGGGCATGAACTCGAGGCGGTCCAGGATGAGGTTCCTGCGGATGCCGTAGTGCTCTCCGAGGAAATCCATCACTTGGCTGATGACGGGCTTTTTCTCCTCCTTCTTCGCGGCGGCTTCGTTGGTCTTGTCGGTATAGATGTAGGCGTTGTGCAGGGGAGACTCCACGTCGGGGTACTCCTGCCCGAACTCTCTCTTGGCCAGCCTGACGGCTGTCTGCTCGTCCAGTCCCTTGCTGTAGCATTTGTTGCCCAGGGCGAAGAGGAAGTTGTCGCGGTTTCCCGCCCGGAACCTGGTGGTGCGCTTCACGGCGGTCACGGCTTTGGCGAATATCAGTTTCTCCCAAGGCTCTGCGTCGTGCGGCATGGCGGAGGCGGCAGCGGAAGGGATAGGACGTGCCGTTCCGTCAGGCGTTTTCTTCTTGCCGCTTTCCCTTTTTTCCGGCGGGATGATGCGCGCCGGCAGCGGGGACATCTGTTCCAGCAGTGCGGCGTTGACATAGGCATGCGGGTCGAAGGAGATGAAGTATCCCCGCGAGATGTCCTTCCCGCTTCCGTCCACCTCTACTCCGAGCAGGGCCTCGTAGTGCTCCTTGGCGGCGTTGTACAGCTTCAGGTGTATCTCCTCGAGCGTGGCGTAGGTCACCTCGCCCTGCCGGAGACGGTCGTACAGGCGCCGGGTGTATTCCGTCTGCATGAAGACGAACAGCTTGTAGCCGTGCCTTTTGGGGGAGAGGAAACTGCCCAGGGTGTGCGGGTCTTCGTTGACGAGAGTCCGGGTCTGCTCCAGCTGTCCCTCTTCCAGGTCGTCGATGTCGAGCGTGATGACGGGGTTGTAGCGGACGATGCCCGGGGCGAGCCTCCTTTCCCGGTAGTTGGCCGTGAGGGTCCTGAAGGGAAGCTGCTTCTTGACGCGGTTGGCTTCCTCCACCTTTCCCTGTGCCACGAGGCTGGCGATTTTGATGATTAACTTGGCATGCTTGCCGTTTTTTATGTCGGCCATGTCCTGCGTGAAGGTTGTCTCCCCGCTGACGGCGCTGAAACCACGGTAGGTGGTCACTGGAATGTTTTCCATTCGATTTGTATTAAGTTTGCCTTATTGGCGGCGCAAAGATGCCGTTTATTTCCTTAGGAAGCAAAAACGGCCGTCCGCGGTGGACAGCCGTTTTTTTACAATTTGGATTCCTTGGTTCCGGCTCATGCTTCCGGATACAGCTCGTTGTAGAGCCTGTATAGTTCGGACTCGATGCATCTGGCGTTCAGCGTGTTCGTGCCGCCGTCGGCATCCATGAAGTCCACCAGCAGATACAGTGTCCTTGCCAGTCGGCTGACGCCTTTCATCCCGTGTTTCTTCCCGGGGTCTGCCAGCAAGTGTACGAAAGGCGTCAGAAACGCTCTCCTGTCTTTGTACTCCACCCGTAAGTGCCTGTGCACCTGCGACAGAAAGTCCATCGCCAGCTGCAATTCCTCACTCTCTTTACTGTAAATCACCTGGAAGCCTTTCCCTTGGAAGAGCTTCACCTCAATTGGAACTTTTTTCCCATTCTTTTTATTATTTTGAAGGTATATATTTATGGTTTGATAACAAACCGGACGCAAAATTAACAAATAAAGCAATGCGGACGTCTTTTCTGTCCGGAATTCTTCCGGAGGGCATCCGGCTCCTTCGTGTCAGGGAACCGTGCCGGCGGCACCCGGTGCGTGTGTGTCGAAGGGGGGGAGGAGGGTGAGGTACATGACCCTGCAGGGAATAATGTAACACACCCTTCCTTTAAAAAAATAAGAGAATCACGCGCCTGCGCGCGTACCTCTCCATAATGGATGATGAGCTGCCGTGCAATGCTTTTCCGGCATTCCCTACGAACTGAGCGACAATACCGAGCGTCATTACCAAGCCATCTTCTATGTGGTCTTCACCCTGCCGGGACAGTTTGTCGAGACGGAAGTGCGCAGCGCCCGCGGCCGTGCCGATGCCGTGGTGAAGGCAGGAGTGAACTTCAGCAAGGAGACAAGGAACGTGGAGAGGTATCTTGTGGAGGGCTGATTCATATAAATGCCGTCGCGAGGGCTTCCGACATTTTATGTGTCGGAAAATTTTGTAATTTCATTTCTTGGCATTACCTTTGCGCTCATTAAACGGAGCGTGCCATAAGTGTTTATCTTTCATAAGCATCCGTTTACGGCAGCATGTCGCAAGACGGCTTGGATATAACTATTTCGTCGCCTTCCTTCCGAGATGGTGGAGGGTCTTGAAATAAAATGAATGCACATAGTCTATTTAAAGTAACCGCATTACATTACTTGACCGGGAGGTACTTCGCTACTCCGGTGTCCCCCAATCATATTTTTTCGTGAACGAGAATGCAGAAATGCACTGGTATGCAGTGCGTGTCACCTATAGCCGTGAGCTTTTTTTCAAGGATTTTCTGGATGCCGAGGGCATCGAGAGCTATATCCCCATGCGCTATGAGTATGTCGTGCGGAAGGAGCGCCGCCTGCGCAAGCTTGTTCCCGCGGTCCATAACCTGGTCTTCGTCCGCTCCACCCGCGAGCGCATGGACGAGATAAAGAACAGGCCCGGCATGAACATCCCCGTCCGCTATATCATGGACCGCGAAACCCGCCGGCCCATCGTCATCCCGGACTCGCAGATGCGCAGCTTCATCGCCGTGTCGGGCACCTACGACCAGGCCGTGCTCTATCTTGAACCCACCGAGCTGAACCTCTCCCAAGGAACACGGGTACGCATCACCGGCGGCATCTTCGAAGGAGTGGAAGGGGTGTTTGTGCGTGTGCGCCACGACAGGAGGGTGGTGGTGAACATCGAGGGGGTGATGGCGGTGGCGACGACGTTTGTGCATGCGTCGCTGGTGGAGGAGATAGGAGAAGGAAGTTAGCGCTTATTGTAGATATAATGAGAATTAAATATGTTTTTTTGGGATATTCAGATTACATGAAAGTTGTAAATAATGATATCCTATGTAATAAAGATGTTTTGTATTTTGCTCCCAATGATTTATCAGTTAGGCAAAAAATATTATATAATATTCTATTTTTTATAACAAGATATGGATGGGAGAATATGATTCCTGAGTTTATATATAGATATTTATATCCTTTACAAACCATACATGGATATGAACAAGTGTATTTTATTATATATGAACAGAATGTTTGTTCTACTCACCTTCCTTTTTTGGAATATTTGAAAAAAAAATATCCATATTCAAAACTGTTTTACATGTTTACAAATACATTGTCTTCCCGAGTCAATGAGAAACAGTTGCAGTTTGTGGAAAATAATCGGGAAAAGTTTGACATGATTATAACCTTTAATGAAATAGATGCCGTTGAACATAATTTTCAATATTACAATCAAGTTTGTTCTATATTGAATGTTTCGGGTAAGGAAGATAATGAATCAGACATCTTTTTTTGCGGCCTGGATAAAGGTCGAAGGGCGATAATAGAGCAACTTCAGAATCGGCTGGAAAGTTGTGGAATAAAATGCGATTTTAATATTATTGATTCTAAACATAGGTTGCCATACGAAGTTATTGTGTCCAAAATTGTTCGAACAAAGTGTATTTTGGAGATTTTGATGGATACATCACAGTCTGGGTCATCTTTAAGAGCAGCTGAAGCAATTGCTTACAAGAAAAAGTTGCTGACAAATAATACTTTCATAAAAGAAAAGGAGTATTTCAATGACAAACAGTTTTCCTATTTTTCTACTCTTGATGATATAGATGTGGAATTTATAAAGGAAGCTCTAGGCAAATCACAATATGTTAATCCTATGATTGTTTCTCCTGAAAGGTTTTTAGATTTTTTAAAACAGAATAGTATTTGAGAGACTAGAAAATGAGAGAGTTCCTAAAGTCTTTTTTTTCATTTGGTGTTGCAACGAGCATTGAGAAAATATTGGCTTTCATTTTGCTGCCTATTTATACTCGTTTATTTACAACTGCCGAATATGGAATGATTGATTTATGCCAGGTGCTTATGGGGATAGTATCTGTATTTGCGTTGCTGCAATTGGAAACATCGCTTCAACGATACTATTACAAATGGGAGGGGGATGATAAAAAAATCTTTTTGTTCAGCATATTAATTACGGTCATTTCATTATCTGTTTTTTTCTCAATTATAATATGCTTGTTATCATGTCATATTTCCTGTTTGCTTTTTTCCAGCTCTGCTTATTATTTATTAATTATATTGTCTGCAATCCAGTTGCCTTTTATAAACTTCTCAATGCTTGGCTTGATTATACTTCGGTATGAAAAAAAGAATTTACTTTTCACTTTCCAAGTAATATTGAAAGTCGTATTGCTATTGTTGTCCGTATTCGTTTTTGTAGTTTTCATGGATGGAGGTTTGGAATGGATTTTGATATGTCAGTTATTGGTACTTGTATCGACTTCTATCGTGTTGTATACTAATATAAGACAATATTTGCTTTTTTCTTTCTCATGGAAAAATCTCATGATGAGCTTTAGCTATGCTTTGCCTCAGTTTCCTGCTCGTGTGGGAAGTGTGATGATGGTTTATTCCAATCGGTTTTTTATGGTGTTTTTTTTAACGACATCAATTGTCGGTTTGTATTCTTTTTCTTTAAAGTTGGCCTCTGGCGTGCAAATCTTGGGAACTGCTTTTATGATGGCCTGGCTTCCTTTTATGTACCAACAATTTGAAAAAGAAAATCACCGTTTGCTTTTTGCAAAGTTTATGCCTTTAGTTTCTAGTTTCTTGTTTTTATTAGTATCGGTTTTGTCATTATTGTCCGAAGATATTGTAAGTATAGTTGCAGGTCCGGATTTTTTTCATTCCTATAAATATATTGGCGTTTTATCACTGTATTTTGCTTTGGTAATAATAAAAGAAGTGATTGATATCGGACCCAAATATACGGAGAAGACAAAGTATGTGTCTTATAATTATTTTGTGTCTTTGTTTGTTAATGTAGCAAGCATGTACTTTTTTATTATTCTTTGGGGAGTAGAAGGGGTGATTTATTCCATGGTATTGACATATCTGATATTGGTCATAATCAGCTGGATTGTGTCTAATAAATTGTATTATATTCCTTTCAGTAAATTTTATTTTGCAATATTGATGTTGCCTGCATTGAGCATTTCTATGTATATCATGAATTGCAGCATGACTCCTATGACTCGATATATTATATTAATATTGGCAGTTGTTTTTTACGGAATAGGAATGTACATGAACTACAAGAAGGTAAAGCTGTATCTGAATTAGAATGCCGTATATACCGATTTTACTGTT
Source organism: Bacteroides sp. L10-4 (assembly GCF_013373675.1). Lineage (NCBI taxonomy): Bacteria > Pseudomonadati > Bacteroidota > Bacteroidia > Bacteroidales > Bacteroidaceae > Bacteroides > Bacteroides sp. L10-4. Next base: position 2,694 of record NZ_JABXJH010000060.1, on the reverse strand, counting down.
GCTGTTTTTTTTATCTTTCTATTATGATTTTTTGGGTCATAGAAAGGGGTATAATTTAGGATATTATTCCATCTTCTTGCTATTGGTAGCAGTTTCCGGGTTTAGATATAGAATAGGAGCAGATACTTTTGCTTATCAGGATTTTTTTGAGAAAGAGCAGATTTATTTGTCTGAGCTATCCTTAGCTGATTATTTTTCATATAGATGGGAGCCTTTATTTATTTTTTTTGTAGCTTTAATGAAATCAACTATAAATGATTTTATTTTTTTTCAGATAGTCCATGCAATCATAATAAACTCGGTTGTTTTTTGGTTCATCTCTTCTAATACGAAAAATAAGTTTACAGCAGTTTTTCTTTATTTCCTATTTTTGTATGTTTTGGTAAATATGGAAATTGCGAGAGAAGCATTGGCTGTTTGTGTCTTTCTGATTAATGTGAAATTCTTGCAGAATAAAAAATACGTTACTTATTATTTATTGGCAATTATAGCATTCCTTTTCCATTATGGTGCTGCGATATTGTTTGTTTTTCCTTTTATATACGGTATAAGGATTACGTTAAGACGCATTTTCTGTCTGTTTGTAGTTGTTGCAGGAATTATTATAAATATAGACTTTATCATTACTGCGGCTTTTTCTTTAGGAGTGCCTCCAATTATATTTATAAAGCTGGCTAATTATGCAGAGGTGTCAGAAAATCTAAACTTTATGGGTGTCTTGATTGCTTTTTTAGGTTACATTCTTTTTCCTTGTGTATTGATGCAGATAGAAAACCGGATATTACGTGTGAAATCTCGGTTTTATGATTTCTATCCCATATTTCTTATGCTTGGCATATTGGTGATTTACTTTCCTTTCATCAGTCGTTTTTTTAATTATTTATGCCTCATTGGTATTATTTTCTTAAGCGATTTCGTGATTGCGCTATGGAAAAGCAATCGTTTTGCACTTAGCACTAGATATATATTGCTGACATGGATACTTTCAATGATTTTTTTGTGGAATGGTAGATATTACTTTAGTGATATGTCGGATTTGACAGGCAAAAATATGAAAAAGTATGTACACTGGTATCCATATAGTTCGATATTGGATAAAACGAAAAATCCGGATAGAGAATCTCTTCAGGATTATTATTCAATGATAAATTGAGATATGATAGATTTATAATTCAATATCGCGATTATGAAATATAGAGTTTGCTTGGTTACAAATTATTTGTCAGCAGGAGGATTGGAAAGAGTTTTGACAAGACTTGCTACATATTTTGTTGAAAAAAAGGAAGTGCAAGTGACTATTGTTACATTATTTAATACTCAGTGCTTTTATTCATTATCCGATAAAGTCGAAGTAATTTATCCTAATTTTGATATATTAGCAATAAACAAGCATGTTCGGATTATAAAACAATTTTTTTATCTACGTAATAAAATTAGAGAGTTGCGCCCCGATTGTGTTTTAAGTATGGGTGTGGAAACAAATATTGCTACTTTACTTTCTACAATAGGATTGAGAATAAAAATATATGTTGCAGATAGAAATAACCCATTTATAAAATTATCTTTTTTAAGGCAACTGTTGAAAAAAGTTCTTTATAAAAAGGCTGAAGGAATAATTTGCCAAACAAATTTGGCTAGACAAAAAGTTCATGAGTTAACTAAACACCCTAACATAGTGGTCATTCCTAATCCAATAACAATCTTTGAGAACGATAATTTATCCATTGCGAAGAAAAATTATATAGTAAATGTTGGGCGTTTTATAAAGTCAAAAAATCAACGTGAATTGATAGATATTTTTACTTCAGTAAACGATGGTAGTTGGAAATTAATATTTGTGGGTGATGGACCATGTAGGAAAGAGTGTATGGATTATGTGTCACAGAAAGGGATTTCGAGTTATGTGGAGTTTGTAGGAGTAGTTAAAGATGTAGATCGGTATTTGGCCCAAAGCAAGATTTTTGCTTTCGTCTCGATTTCCGAAGGTTTTCCCAATGCTTTAGGTGAAGCTGTTTTGTTTCCTACAGCGAGTATTTCCTATAATTGCCCAGCGGGACCAGAAGATATTATTCGTGATGACGAAAATGGTTTTTTAGTTCCTTTAGGAAAAATAGAAGAATATGCCACTAAATTGAAAATATTGATGGAAAATGAGGAATTGAGAATGAGATTTGAAATGAATGCAATGTCAGATAGAAGTAAATATTCTATGGAAAATATAGGTGATTCTTTTTTTAATTTCATGTTTTAACTATTTCTCCAAATGAATAATGAGTATTTAATTAGCATAATTGTTCCAGTATATAACGTAGAGTCCTTTATTAGTGAGTGTATAAATAGTGTATTGATTCAATCTTATAAAAATTTTGAATTAATACTTGTCAATGACGGTTCTACAGATAATTCTCCTGCTATATGTGAACAGTATGCATCAAAGGATAAGCGTATTAAAGTTATTCATAAGGCAAATGGCGGATTATCTGATGCACGAAATTGGGGCTTAAAATCCTCATCAGGTGAATATGTAGTGTTTCTTGATAGTGATGATTATTGGAACGATGGTAATGCATTATTTTCTCTTTATTCTCTAAGTAGCTACTAAAAATTAATGTACATATGTTGGCACGGTTTTTGCATAATACCAAGGTAAGATACAGCTATGAGAATCACAGAAGTAAAACTTACCAAGAAACA
>NZ_JABXJH010000006.1:0-106582 GCF_013373675.1 Bacteroides sp. L10-4 | reverse complement strand
ATGAATTATACAAATTTTCAATGTACTCCTTTGCGCTAAAATTCAATATTTTAAGCACGTATTTTTATTAAATTTTTAGGTGTTTTGAATGACGTTGTTCGGAACATCAAACTGAACACCCTAGTTACTAAATGAGTTTACGAAAGTGAATCATGCACATAGTTGTAAGCCTTTTAATCCGCTTGCGATAACGGAGAAAATGCATGCATCTATTGAACTGGAATATTCTTTATCAGATTTGAAAGATGCAGATGTATATGTACATACTGAATATATAGATTCCCAAGGGCAAAGGTTGTCTGATAGTCATAGGGTAGGTAATTTGTGTAGGAGTGGAATAAGTACTAAGATGGTCTTAATAGAGTTTGCTATATATGAGTTGCAAGGAAGAAGTATTTTAATGTCTATGAAACTTTAGTTGTTGGCGTGAGCAGGAAGCATCACTTCCTGCTCACGCCCTTTCTCGCATTTAGCAATACTCCCTTCTGAACCAAAGCTCGAATATAGGGTCGGAGAAAGCATACTTGTTTCCTTCTTTCTCAATGAAATCACGTTCTGTCAGCATACGCTTGTTGCGTGTGATGGTCTGTGCACTGCCCAATTCATATTTCCGCACTACGGGGATGGAGTTGAAGCGGTATTCACCATCGGCTACAGCACGAAGCATGGCAGTTTGGGCAGCAGTCAGGTTCTCGGTGTCGTTCATGAACATAGGCATGTTGGTGTCTATCAGTTGGCGGGTACGGATTTTGATAATCTCATCTGTCACTTTTTCAGACGTACCGCTCCAGATGAAATAGCACAACTGTTGCAAATACCACGAATGGCATTTCACGATGTCGCACAGTTGTTCTGCTTGCTGTTCGCTGATTTCTTTGTTCGTCCGGTGGAAGGCATTGACGATGAAGGGCACCCATTCCTCTTTCTTTATCTTTTGCAGGAACAGTACTTGTCCGAAGCGGTAGAAGGGGCTAGAAGAATTGTTGAAGATGTCCATCATCATATGCCGCTTGCTTCCGTAAAAGCAATAGGAAACTTGTTGCTGCTTCTGCCAGGCAGAGCGCATTTTTCCCTCCATACTTTTGTAGCCGGGTAGTAGTGCCAGTTGTTGGAACTCGTCGATGCAGACAATCAGGTGTATGCCTTTGGCAGCTGCTATCTTTTCGGGTAGTTCCAGTATCTCCATGACACTTTTTTCTTCCAGTTCCAATTTCAAGTCAAAGGAGAGGGTATCGGTTGGGTCGCTCTTCAATGTGATACTGGGAGAAACGGCTTTAAGAAACTGTTTCACATCTTCAAGCCTCTTTTCAAGGGTGGAGGCGGCGCAAGAAATGACTTCTCGCGCAAAGATGCGGTAGAATTCAGCTTCCGTCTTGATGCTGAATGCATCAATGAAGCAGACACGGATATGCTTGTCTTCTTGTGTCAGTTCGTCCATAGCTACTTTTACAAGCGACGATTTTCCCCATCGGCGCGGTGAAATAAGCATTACGTTGATGCCCGATCCAAGCAATTCTTTCAGTTGCTTTCGTTCTTCTACCCGATTGACGAAACTTTCTTTATCAACCAGTGTGCCGTATTGAAAAGGTGATTTCATAAGCTTTCTGTTCTTGATTTAATGACAAATATACAAATTATACATCAATGTATAATACATCTATGTATAATTTTGTTTGAGCACATGTGCAAAAACACCCACTTTTTGCACATGAAACGGAGAACGTGAGCAAAAAGGCCTTATTTTTGCTCACGTTATTGATTCCGAGTATAGTATTAAACACAAATATACCATGAAAAGTAAGACTCTTGCATTGATTCTATTATGCTGTGCCGCCTCGCTGGGTGCTAAAGTAAAACTGCCTGCACTGGTAGGCGACAACATGATACTGCAGCAGCAGACTGAAGTGAAACTGTGGGGAACGGCAACGCCGAAGGCGGAAGTACGTGTAACCCCCTCGTGGAACGGACAAACCTCCACTTGCCGTGCCGATAAGGATGGCCATTGGCTGCTTGCCGTGAAAACTCCGGCAGCAGGATACACGCCTTATGAGATAACCTTTGATGACGGAGAAAAAACTACGTTGAAGAATATCCTAATCGGTGAAGTATGGCTTGCTTCCGGCCAGAGCAATATGGAAATGCCCCTGAAAGGTTTTGCCGGCTGTTGCATCATGAACGGAGCGGATGACATCATAGCTTCTGCCGAGAACAAGGGGGTGCATATGTTCACCGTTCCCAAGCACCAGACTTATGAACCACAAACCGACTGCAAAGGTAGCTGGAACATATCTTCCATAGAAACCGCACCTGATTTCAGTGCGACGGCCTACTATTTTGCCACTTCGTTGAGCCGTGCCCTTCGGATTCCGGTCGGCATCATCTGTAGCGCTTACGGTGGAGCCACTGTAGAAGGTTGGATAAGCCGTGAACTGCTGGAAAACTATCCAGACATATCTCTCAACCCCGATTCCATCGAACACCTGCATCCCATGCACCGCCCCATGCTGATGTACAATGCCATGCTGAAGCCGCTTCAGAACTATACCATCAAAGGGTTCATCTGGTATCAGGGAGAGTCGAACGTAGGTCGCCATGAAACATATGCCGAACGCTTGGCCGATATGGTGCAGCTGTGGCGCAAAGAATGGGGACTGGGCGAATTGCCTTTCTACTTTGCCGAAATAGCGCCGTACGCCTATGGAGGTACCCAGCAAGAGAAAGCTGCTTACCTACGTGAAGCGCAATTCCGTGCCCAAAGCCTGATTCCGAACAGTGCCATGATTTCTACAAACGACCTTGTAGAGCCTTATGAGATATACAATATCCATCCCCGCAACAAGACGAAGGTGGGCCAACGTTTGAGTTATCTGGCATTGAACCTCACCTATGGATTGAAGCAGATACTCTGTTTCGGCCCACAATATAAGTCATGGACCGCTAAAGGCAATGAAGCCTGGGTCTCTTTCGACCACCTGGAAATGGGTATCTGCCGCAACTATGACCTTCGCGGTTTCGAAGTGGCGGGTGAGGACCGTGTGTTCCATCCTGCCGACAAAGTATGGCTGCACTGGCAGACGAATGAGGTCGTGATTTTTTCGGAGAAGGTGTCCTGTCCTGTTGCCGTGCGCTATTGTTTCCGTGATTTCCAGGTCGGTACAATGATTGGCGGGAACGAACTGCCCACTATTCCATTCCGGACGGATAATTGGTGAAAGAACGGAAAGTAGATAAACACTTTCATTATACTATAATATTAGGCGCGGGTTACGCGGAATCCATGGATGCAGTAAACTAAATCCGTGAAATCCGTGTAATCCGCGCCTAAAAGAAAATATCCAGAGGGTTTTGTTCCCCCTCTGTCTTTCTTATTGTTTCAGCAACTGTTCTGCTGCAAGTACCAGGAACATATAGTGGGACGAACCTCCTCCCAACACATACTCAGTTTGTTGCCAGAGGAACGGGAACGTGAGGAGTTCCGGGAAGTCGGGACGGATAAGCGCCGTGCCGGAAATGACCCCACCGGGAATGTACGACCAGTCTGCGCGGTTCAGTCCGTAGCCCACAGTGGCCGATTGTGCGCCGACACCCGAGGCGAAGGAAGCTTGGTTGGAGCCTGGGTGGCATCCGAGAATGAAGTTGAGGGCATTGAATACCGGTGCTTTCGGGAATATTTCCGGATAGGCGGTTGTCAGGAAGTAGTGCTGGAAGCCGAAACGCTGTATATCCCAGCCTGCACCCCAGATGTTCGGACGGTAGGGAACGCCATAGGGAGTCTCCTGCACTTGCTTGTCCAGTTCTTGTTTGTATCCGGTCAGAGCTTTGCGGAAAGCGGTGGAGAAAGCTTTGGCTTTCTTGTTCTTCATCTGTGCGAACTGTTTTTCCACACGTGCCGTGTACCAGCCGATGCGGCCTATCTGCTTGATGATGAGCTCCTGGTTGTCCAGGATGAAGTCCATATAGGGTTGTTCGCCCGTGGTGAGGTACAGTTCTACGGCTGCCTGCACTTTGGGGAACAAGGCTCTGTTGTTGCCGCTTCCGGTAGACGCATATACTTTGCGGGCAATGTCGAGGCAATGCACGCTCAATGTATCATTGAAGCCTTTCAATACACGTGATACGGCAGCAAGTTGGGCAGCTGTCGACAGTTCCCGTCCGGGGTTGTCCTCTGTAAATATCCAACGGTCGTCTTCATTGCCGATTTTTCCGTCCGTCATGGCGGCGGCATCACCCAGAAGTACGTACTGGCGCAGGTCGTTGCAGATGATTCCCCGGTAGAGACGTCCCAGTGCCAGATAGCCGTTGACTACCGTAAGGGCGCCGTTCTCTACTTGTTGCAGCAGATCATTCTTGCCGTCGGGCTGGTGGATTTCCGTCACACGGTTTATCTGGTCGATGGAGGTCACATCGAGATTCGGGTGGAAAGCTTCGTAGGCCAGTGCCAGGATATAGGATTCTCCGGCTTGGGATTCGATGCGGAGGTCAAAGTCTCCGGCATCGTGCCAGCCGCCTATGTTCACTCCGGGAACCACTTCACCGGACTTGAACTTGGACAGGCCCTCTTTCTGGTCGTAGCCGTCGATATGGTTGTGTGCCGGTGCCATCCGGGCATCGTCCATGTGGCAGCAGTCGTGCCATACGCGGTACTTCTCGTTGACGCGCATATGGCACATCTGTACGGGAAGGAAATATTCCAGTACGGGTTGCCATACGCCGCGGGCATATACGTCATTGTCGATGCGGAAGATGGGGGATACGGAGGTATCGTATTTAATCTTGTAGAGTCCCGGTTCCTTCACATCCGTGAAGTCCACCTTCAGATAGTTGTACCTCAGGAACTTTCCCCAGTTGGCAGGAGTGACGTTCTTGACAACCTTTTCGCCGTTGGCATCGATACGGATGATTTGTGCCGTTTCCTTTCTATTGTCACGTATATCCATTTCGATGACAGCTTCCTTGTCCTGGGCGGGATGATAACCTATCTGTGAAGTCTGGATAACCGGCTGATACATCCAGTCGGCCACTACGTTCGGAGTGATAATCCATTTGACGGCGCCTTTGGTGACATCCGGCTTTATGTTGCTGCGTAGTACGAACCAGCCGTTGTTGTGGTTCATCCGGCCGTCAAACAGTTGCAGGTCACCGCCCAATGATTCGATGGTGACTTTGTTGTAGGGGTCATCCGGTCGGGAGGTGAACTTGGTTCCTTTGGCGTAAGGTTCGCTGATGATGTCGTCTGCCACAATCGGGCTGTAACCTTTTCCTATCAGTTTGTCCATGTCTGCCAGCGATTGCTTGCCGTCATGGTAGTTTCCTGTATGCAGATGGTTGGGTTGGGTTGTCATCAGGGGGGAGTTGGGCTGTTGCGGGAAGATTCCGCTCTGACCGTCCATAATCCAAGGCTTGCCGAAGAGGGAACCTGGGAAGAATTCGAGGTTGAAGCCCACTTTCCCGATGAATTCCTGGGGAATGGGGCGGTCCAGGTCTACGGTCACTTCGATGTGCTTACCCTTGCTTTCCACTTTTACCGTATATATAAGGTGGAGGTCCGGGTAAATCATCGGATTGAATCCGGTGAGGTGGCGTGAAGAGTCGGGATAGCAGAGCGTGGCGGTGATGCTGTTGTCGCCGAGCTTCCGGTCGAGTTGTTTCGGCACAGGCTGCCATTGTCCGGGGGTGGCTTCCAGTCGGATGTCTCCATTCGTTGCCACGCGGTGTCCGTTCATGATGATACATACTCCTCCCTGGTGTCCTTCGGGATAGATGTCATCAAAAGCCATGACGTCGACTCCCTGGTTCTTGAAATAACCGGAGGATGTCAGCTTGAAGTCTTGCGCATGCAGCGTACTGCTGCCGCAAAGCAGTGCCAGGACTGATGCAAACAGGAAATGTTTCTTTCTCATAGTATCTATTTTTGAGTTATAGAATTTTCCACTAATATACGGACTAATTGGGAAACAGATGGTTCTTGTTTGTAGCCAATTACGTTATGGAATGTGTCTTTTGCCTATATTTCGAAGACAAATATTGTGTGGGGGGAACTGACAGATATTGGTCTTGATAAAGCAAGGGCCGGATGTCCAAAGGTAGTCTCTATTGGAATCAATTGTGCCCTTCTTGTCGGATGAGTCTTATTACGGATGCGGAATGCTCTTATGTTTCCAATGAGATTGTTGTCAACCGGAGTGCTGCTTTAGTAGCGTTGGATGTATTGGGGCAAAATAACGTGACTATTCAGCCTGCTGCTTTATGAACTCGGACGGGCTGATGTGGAACTCATCTTTAAAATGCTTGGAGAATACTTTGGGAGAATTATAGCCTAGTGTGTAGGCAATCTCCGCGATTTGCATCTGGCTTTCTGTCAGGAGCTGCTGTGCCCGTTTCATGCGGATGGTTCTGATGAACTCGATGGGTTTCTTGCCCGTAATCTTAATCATTTTCTTGTAGAAATAGCTGCGTGATATATTCAGGCTGCTGGCCAGCTCCTCGACAGAGAACTCAGTTTCGCTGATGTTGTCCTCTACAATCCGGATGGCTTTTTCTACCAACTGCCGGTCAAGAGGGGTGATGGTGATACGGCTTGGTTCGATTTTAATGTCCTGATTGAATATTTCCTGCCGTTTTACGTTCATCTCGATAATCTTGTTGATGCGCAGCTTGAGGACTTCCATATTGAAAGGCTTGGTGATGTAGTCGTCCGCACCGACGCCAAGTCCCTCCAATTGATGCTCCTCGCTTGCTTTGGCTGTCAGCAGGATGATGGGGATATGTGAATAGCGTATATCGTTCTTGATGGTTGAGCATAGTTCCAGACCATCCATCTCGGGCATCATGATGTCACTGACCACTAAATCAATATCTTCCTTTTCCAGTACATTCAGTGCGTGTTTTCCGTTTGTGGCTTTTAATACATGATACTGTCTGGCGAGACTTTCAGAGAGAAACTTCAAGAAGTCGTAGTTGTCATCTACGAGTAATATGGTGAATGGATGGGGTTCTTCCTTTATTTCCGGTTTTTCAATCGGTTCTCCATTTCTGCTTTCATTACTGTTCTGGTGCAGGGGGAGGGTAATCAGGAATACAGAACCACAAGGCTGGTTATCCCTGACACAGACAATACCCTGATGCATCTTTACGTATTCGGAAACGATGTGCAGTCCAATGCCGCTGCCTCCGTTGCTCGACTGGTTTTTGCCCGACTGATAGAATCTTTGGAATATTTTCTCCTTGGATTCATCTTCTATACCGCAACCGGTGTCGGTAAAGGTCAGCTCCAGATTTGTGCCTTTTACGGCAATATCCAGTGAGATGCTTCCTTTATTGGGAGTGAACTTGAATGCATTTGACAGTATGTTCGTGCATATCTTGCGTATCTTGTCATAGTCGAAATCCATGAAGACAGAATGTTGTGGAGTGGTAAGGCTGTAGCTGATGTTCCGCTTCTGTGCTATCGGATCGAAAGAGTGGAATATTTCACTCAGAATGATAAGGATGTTGTCATGTTTGCATTTTAGGGTTTCAGCCTTGGCATCCAGCTTTCTGAAATCCAGCAGTTGGTTAATCAGTTCCAGCAGATAGTCGGCATTTTGTTTGACCATATCCAGAATACCTTTACGATATTCGGGATGGTCTACGAAAAACTCTTCAAGCGGATTGATGATAAGTGACAAGGGAGTCCGCAGTTCGTGGCTTATGTTGGCAAAGAACTGTAGTTTCATATTGTTGATTTTCTGCTGCCTTTCATTTTCCACCTCGATGGCTTGCATGATTTGTTTCTGCTTTTGGCGTAAGCGCAGATTGCGGATAATGGACAGAAGGATACACAAAATGATACCGGTATATATGGTATAGACCCACCAGGTGCGCCACCAAGGAGGGAGTATCTTTATTTTCAGTTCCTTGATGTTGGGGCTCCATATGCCTTGTGAGTTGCATGCCTTGACGGATAAAGTATAGTTTCCGGCAGTCAGCATGGATAGGTTTACTTTGTTGTTTTCGGCATAAATCCAGTTGGAATGAATCTTATAGGCATATTTTATCTTATCCGTTTCCACCAGGTCGAGGGCAGAGAAGGACAGAGTGAATGAATTTTCCTTTTCAGTGAAGGAAAGGTGTTGTGCACATTCAAGTGAGCTGCCGTTCAGGATGTCCGGATGGGGCATTCCGGATTTGAGCTCAATACCGGTAAGGTAAATGTTGGCATCATAACTTGTGGTCAGGATGTCTTGTGGAATGATAGTCTGGTAACCTTTGGGGGTACCTATCAGTATATTGCCGTTCTGCAGTTTGAGGATGGCGTGGACATTGGTATCGTTGCATATCAGTCCGTCGCTTGCGGAGTAGTTCACGATGGCGTATGTATCGTTTGTTATTTTGATTCGTGAGATGCCGTTGCCGGTGCCAATCCACATTTGGTTGTTGTTGTCTTCTGTGATGGCTCTGACGAGATTGGCGGCAAGTCCGTTTTTCTGGTCAAGGAAGTAGATGGAGTCGTTCTTCTGGTTCCATATGCTCAGTCCGTGTGGATGTCCTATCCAAAGAAGGTTCCGGCTGTCCTTATAGACAGTGAGCATATTGTTCTCCTTGAAGCGGCCGGCTTCGGTGTAGATATTATAGGCTTGGGTTTCCGTATCGATAATAATGAGTCCTCCTCTGGTTGCTACGTAAAGGGTGCTGTCTTTGTCATAGTACATATCACGGACAAAGAATTCTCCCGGACGGTACAAGATGGTGTCAAACTGCCCGGTTTCCGGATTTAACCTCTGTATGTATCCCTTCATGGTGCCTATCCAGATGTATCCGTGTTTGTCCACCTCTACTGTATACACATTGTTCTCGAGAAGCTGGCTGTTATTTACTGTGTATTGTTTGATTTGCCCTTTCGAGTAGCATAGCAGTCCTTTCTGGAAGGTGCCTATCCATAAGCGGTTTTTGGAGTCGATGGATAAGTCAACTACAATATTGGCGGGAGTTGCAATTTTTTCGTATGAATCAGTCACCAGTGAGCGTCGGATTAGTCCTGTACCGTCTGTTCCGTAGTAAATGGATTCCTGGCTTGTGTCTTCGCAGAAGGTCAGGATGTCATCATATTCCAGGGATTTGTTGCATAGTATGATTTGGGACGTGGGGCTATAATAGGAAATACCGTGTTTGAAATTCCCTATGTATATGGTTCCGTCTTTGTCCCGGTAAATGGTATTCAGATTGTTGCTGGCAATGGTGTGCGGTTTCAATGGGTTGTGCACTAAGTTGGTAAGCGATTTGGCCAGGATGTTGTAAACGAACAGCCCCATATGGCTGGTAAGTATCCATACGTTGCCGTCTCCCAGGTCGAGGATGCGTTGCACGCGATTGTACTGTATGCGGGTATTATCGTTCAGGCTGATGTTCTCCCATTGCTGTGTAAAACTGTTCTTGTGCAAAAGCAGGCTGTTTTGGAAGGTGTATACCCATAGGCTTTCGTTTTGGTCTATGTAAATGTGTGGCTCATGATTCTCCAGCAAAGGTCTATAGATGGCGGGAATGGCTATTTCCTTGACTTCGGAAGTCTGCTTGCTGATACTGTATAGGGTACCGTTGGAGTACATTATATAAATGAACTGGACACCTATATAGAGGCATGAAATCTTTTCAACTGTCAGTGGATAGGCTTTGATGGAGCTGTTGTCAATGCTTCGTATGTAAAGTTTGGAATAGTCGTAGGCCCAAAATTCATTCTTGGAGGTTTTTCCCATCCTCAGAATGTTTTTACTGGGGATTTGCAGCCCATCGAGTATGGGTTTATAGTCATTGTCGAATTTACCGGTCTTATAATTATAGATACTGTAGCCGCTGGAAGTCCTTATCCATACATTGTCGTCCGGTCCTTCGAAAATTTCGCTGATGGCATCGTCCGGCAGGTCGGAGTTGTTCTGGTAATACTGCTGGAAGGAGTAGCCGTCGTATTTGTTGAGTCCTGATTCTGTCCCCACCCAGAGGAATCCCCTTTTGTCTCTGTAGATGCTTCGGATACTGTTGTTGGAGAGTCCTTCTGTTGTAGAGAGCTGCTTGAACATGACAGCCGGCGGGATTTCCGCTGAGTTACCTTGAGCAGTAAGGAGGAAGGCCAGGTTGCATATAAGGAATAGAAGCAGTTGTTTCATGTATTTTCTTTATTGGAAGGATTGACAATATTGTAACTGCAAACTTAGATATAATCCTCCGAACGAGCAAGGGAAGATTTGCGTATTCGCGTGGGATGATATCCTCCGTTTGGTGAAAAATAGTATGCATTTTGTTTCCAATGGCCCTGTATGGGTTCTATGAAACAAAACCGGATATTAAAATACATTTTTAAGGCATCTGTGTTTCCTTTAAGAAAAATACATTTGCAGGCAAGATTATTTAAATCCTAATAGTATGAAGAAAGAACTTTTAGCAGTGGCGATGCTGTTGTTTGCCGGCGGCAATCTGTTGGCACAGCCACATGTCAATGACGGTACCTCGTATCTGATGAACCAACCTCTGGACATGAGTGCCGATTTCCGTGACTTGAGTAATACCTTGTTTTTTGCAGACCACCTGGAGTCATTCGATGCCAAGTCGGGTGAAGGGCTGGTGAACTGGAAACGCGGGCATCTGATGCCCCGCCAAGCCTTCAATACCAACGGTGCACAGCCCCGTAAAATGAGAATGCTCGATTTCCCTTTCACTGCCTATGAAAATGACCCTGACCTCAAATTCAAGATTGACTTTGTAACTCCGCGTACAGTACGTATCCGTATGCTAACGACCCCGGTGGAACCTAAACCTGCCGCTTCCATCATGTTGGCAAAGGAACCGGGCAGGGATGGAAGCTGGAAAGTTACCGAGACGAATGACAAGATTGTCTATTCCAGCGACTATGGAACCATTCAGATTAACAAGAATCCCTGGAGAATTGTCTTGAAGGATAAAGCCGGACGTATCTTGAGTCAGACTGCCGCTTTGAGTGATGCGGACTCTACGCAGGTAAAATACACGCCGTTCTGTTTTGTGAAGCGGGGAAGCGACAATGCCCGCCGCATCAATCCGGTATTTACTTTAACTGCGGATGAGATGATTTTTGGCTGTGGCGAGTCTGCTACAGGGTTGAACAAAGTGGGGCAGAAAGTAAATCTGTTTGTTACAGATCCACAAGGACCTGAGACGGACCAGATGTACAAACCGATTCCTTTCTTTATGAGTAACCGGGGGTATGGTATGTTTATGCATACATCCGCTCCCGTGACTTGTGATTTTGGTGCTACTTATATTGGGCTGACCAAAATGTTCATGGGTGACGAGAACCTGGATTTGTTCGTCTTTTTTGGCGAGCCAAAAGATATTCTGGACGAGTACACCGATTTGGTAGGAAAGCCGGGTATGCCCCCCTTGTGGTCTTTCGGTACGTGGATGAGCCGTATTACCTATTTCAGTGAAAAGGAAGGTTATGATGTAGCGGCCAATATCCGTAAGAACAAGTATCCGTGCGATGTTATCCATTTCGATACCGGCTGGTTTGATGTGGACTGGCAGTGTGACTATGAATTCTCCGAGAACCGTTTCCAGAATCCACAGCAGATGTTGAAGGATTTGAGGTCACAAGGTTTCCATGTATGTTTGTGGCAGTTGCCTTATTTCACTCCTAAAAACCGTTATTTCTCTGAACTGATAGAGAAAGACATGTATGTGAAGAATGGAAATGGTGAACTTCCCTACGAAGATGTTGTGCTCGATTTTTCCAATCCGGAAACAGTAAAGTGGTATCAGGACAAACTGGCGGGATTGCTGAATATCGGTGTCGGTGCCATCAAGGTTGACTTTGGCGAGGCTGCTCCACTGAACGGTATTTATGCCTCTGGCAAGAGCGGATGGTATGAGCATAATCTCTACCCGGTGCGCTATGACATGGCAGTATCCGAGATAACCAAAAAACTCCATAACGAGAACATCATGTGGGCTCGTGCTGCGTGGGCCGGTTCCCAGCGCTATCCATTGCATTGGGGCGGTGATGCTGCAACTACGAACACGGGACTACTGGGTACGCTTCGTGCAGGCTTGTCCTTCGGCTTGTCCGGTTTCTCCTTCTGGAGCCATGATATGGGCGGTTTTGTAAAATCCACTCCGGAGGACTTGTATTGCCGCTGGATACCGTTCGGTTTCCTTACCTCCCATACCCGCGCACATGGGGCACCTCCGACAGAGCCGTGGTTGTACGACAGCAAGCGTGTGCAGGATGTTTTCCGCAAAAGTGCAGAGATGAAATATCGGCTGATGCCTTATGTGTACGCTCAGGCTAAAGAATGTACAGAAAAGGGGTTGCCGATGCTAAGAGCCTTGTTTGTAGAATTCCCCGATGATCCGGGAGCATGGAAGGTGGACGATGAGTATCTCTTCGGTTCGCAGATTCTGGTTGCCCCTTTGCTCGAATCCGGTATGACTGGTCGCACTGTTTACCTTCCCGAAGGAAAGTGGATAGACTACCAGACAGAGAAAGTGTATGAAGGCGGATGGCATAAGATTGAAGCAGGCAGTCTGCCGATAATCATGCTGGTACGTGACGGTTCGGTACTTCCTCATCTGAAGTTGGTGCAGTCCACTGCTGAGATGGATTGGAGCAAAATGAATCTGAAGGTATACAGTGCTGACAAGAAGCAGGCGGAAGGATTGGTTTGTCTACCTGCCGACAACCGTATTCAGGTTGTGAAAGTGGATTGCGGAAAGGCCAAACCGCAATTGTTGAACAAGGTTGAAGGAACTTCCCTGAGTTTCTGAACTTAATCTTTGGAAATCTATATTGAATTCGCCCCAGCCGGTATGGAAGAGAACGGGATATAGTTACCGAAATCTGTGCCACTATGGTGGCACAGATGTGCCTTCCCAATGGCACGGCAGTGCCTCTAAGGTGGCACAAAATTGTGTCGCACAGCTTTTGTACTTATGATTGGGGTATTTGTTAAACCTAAGTATTTAGTATTTATGAGAAATGTGATGAAGTATTTGGGCATTATGTCAGTATCGCTGGCATGTGCCGGACCTCTCTTTGCAACAAGCGTACAGCCGTTTGCAAGTGTCACTGTCGTACAGCAGAGTGTAGTTACTGTGAAGGGCCAAGTGGTGGATGAGAAAGGCGAGCCCATCATCGGTGCCAATGTCATTGTGGAAGGTACGACAAACGGTATGATTACCAATCTGGAGGGTAACTTCTCCTTGCAGTGTCCCGTAGGTTCTACGCTGAAGACCAGTTACATCGGTTATCTGGCGCGAACGGTCAAAGTAACCGGGAATATGAATGCTCTGAAAATTACTTTAAAGGAGGATACCGAAACCTTGGATGAGGTGGTTGTTGTGGGCTACGGTACGATGAAGAAATCCGACCTCACCGGTTCTGTGGCTTCCGTGAATGCGGAGGAGATGATGAAGCGGAATCCGGTGAACTTGGGACAAGGTTTGCAGGGAGCTGCGGCAGGTGTATCTGTCATCCGTTCTTCCGGTGACCCGGAAGGAGGTTTCTCCATCCGTATCCGCGGTGTGGCAACCGTGAATGGCTCTGCCGACCCACTCTATGTAGTGGACGGTGTGCAGGTGGGAACTTCCATCGATTTCTTGAATCCTAATGATGTAGAGTCCATCGAAATTCTGAAGGATGCTTCGGCTACGGCAATCTATGGTACCCGCGGTGCCAATGGTGTCATTATGATTACTACCAAGAACGGCGGTAAGGGTAAGGCAAAGGTGAACTTCTCGGCCAACTATGCCCTTCAGTTCAATTCGAATAAGATTGATGTGGCTGACGCGGACTTGTTTGCAAGCGCTGTACGTTCCGCCGTCAAGAATGACGGTATTGCCATGACCAATCTGGCGTATGGCGAGGATTACATAGGCAGGCTGAACAGCATTGACTGGCAGGACGAAATGTCACGCACGGCATTACAGCAGAACTATAATCTTTCTGCTTCGGGAGGCAGCGAAAATACCCAGGCCAACTTATCTCTGGGTTACTTGAACAATCAAGGTATCGTGATTGAATCGAATTTTAAACGCTTGACGGCACGCGCTAATATCACCCACAAAGTGAAAGACTTCCTGCATGTAGGCTTGAACTTGAACTATGCGCATTCGGAAAAGATGGGAGGAGGCAACCTGAGAAATTATGCACAAGCCATTCCAACCATGGATTATGTAGAGGACGGTGTTTTCTATTCCATGCCTATTGTGTTGCCCGACGGTACTTGGGGACATTACAAGAAAGAAGGTAACGGTGACGTGAACAAGGGAGCTGACAATCTGGTTGCTGCTGCCAAGACTGCCGACAGCATCAATAAATGGGACCGTTTGCTCGCCAGTGCTTTTCTGCAGCTCGATTTGTACAAAGGATTGACTTTCAAGACCATTGCCAGCTATAATTATTATACCAGAGGTTATAATGGCTATACGGCTTACAATGACAGAACTTTTGGAACTCAAGACCGTAAGGACTCGTTCTCGCTGAATCAGAGCCAGTCTACCTCACTTGGTCTGGAAGCGTTCTTGAACTATGACTGGTCCAATGAGCACCACCGCGTAAGTGCAATGGCCGGTTTCTCTACCAGCGATACGAACGGTGCCTGGCTGAATTCCAGTGCCAACGATTTCCCGGCAGATAACATCCGCCAAATTTCATTGACCAATGATCCTTCTTCCAAGCAAACGGATGGCGGGCTGGACCTGAAGACAAGATTCCTTTCTTACTTCGGCCGTCTGACTTATACTTTGAACGACCGCTATATTGTGACTGCAACGGTACGCCGCGACGGTTCTTCGAACTTTGGTGCCGGCAATCGTTACGGTACATTCCCTTCCGCTTCTGTAGCTTGGCGTCTTTCCGAGGAAAGGTTCATTAAGGATTTGGAACTGTTCAGTAACTTGAAGTTGCGTGCCGGATGGGGACAGACCGGTAATGCGGGCAATGGTACCAACTTGTCCATTGCACAGTTGTCTTCGGCAAATGCAATGTACTGGTTCTTTAATGGTTCGAGTGTGATTAACGGTGCCGGTATCGCCCAGCAGAAAGAAATTGATACCAACCTGAAATGGGAAACCAATGAGCAGACAAATATCGGTATTGACTTTGCCTTTATGAACAATGAGCTTTCTTTCTCTGCCGATTACTTTATCCGTGACGCAAAAGACCTGCTTCTGTATCGTCAGATTCGTCCTTCCACCGGTTTCGCCAATGTCTATACTAATGCGGGACATATCCGTAACTCAGGTTTCGAGTTTACTGCTGCATGGAACAAGAGCTTCAGCGATTGGAATATCGGCATAAGACTGAATGGGTCTACTCTGAAGAACGAGGCTATTGAAGTCGGCGATCCGATATTCAGCAAGTCAGGTTCAGCACAAGATGGCGACAACTGGGACAACCACTCCATTACACAGAACGGCTATCCTGTAGGTTCCTACTATGGCTGGAAGGTAGAAGGTATTTTCAGAACCCAGGCCGAAATTGATGAAATGAATAGGCTGGCGGTTGAAAAGGGAGTTGAAAGTGGTGTATATCAGGACAAGACTACCCAGCCCGGCGACTATAAGTTTGTTGATTTGAATGGTGACGGGCAGATTACCGATGCCGACCGTACTGTTATAGGCAATGGATATCCCAAGTTCACTTACGGAATGAACCTTACCGCTTCCTGGAAAAACTTTGATTTCTCAATGAACTTGTACGGTGTAGCCGGTATGGATATCCTTTCTTATTCTTCGGCCCGCTTGACCTCTGTCTATGCACCCGACGGCGGTTATCAGAATGTACTGAAGGAATATATCAATAATGCATGGT
Organism: Bacteroides sp. L10-4; assembly: GCF_013373675.1. Taxonomy (NCBI): domain Bacteria; kingdom Pseudomonadati; phylum Bacteroidota; class Bacteroidia; order Bacteroidales; family Bacteroidaceae; genus Bacteroides; species Bacteroides sp. L10-4. Next base: position 90,765 of record NZ_JABXJH010000006.1, on the reverse strand, counting down.
CGTCTTCGAATACCGGTGCCAAATATCCGCGTATCACCAAGACAGACTATAATAAGAATATGCGTGTGTCCGACGCTTACATCCAGAAGGGGGATTATCTGAAGATTTCAAATATTCAGATAGGATATACATTCCCGAAGAATGTGCTGAAACCGGTGAAAATGGAAAATGCACGCGTATTTGCCAGTGTCGACAATGTATGTACCATTTCTTCGTACAATAAGTTCGGTAATCCGGAAGTCGGTGACTCCAATGTATTGTATTCGGGATTTGACGGAGGACGTTATCCGTTCCCGATGTCGGTTACTTTCGGTCTGAGTGTACAGTTCTAATACTAACGGATAAAAAATATGATTATGAAAAACTTATATAAACTGTTGATCGGTGTGCTGGTCTTAAGCACCGTAACGTCTTGTGACGATTATTTGGAAGTGGATCATTACGATATTCTTCCGGCGGATTTCATGTTTAAGACGGAGGAGAATGTTCTTTCCGGACTGAACGGACTTTATGATACCTTTTATACGGACCAGCACGGTTCCGGTGATGACGAGACATGGGGATTCAAGCCTCAGGTATTTGCTGCCAACCATTCTACGATGGACTGTCAGGCTTCCGGTTGGGATGCGGAATGGCAGCGTCATGCCTGGAAACCCGATAAGGGTTCCCTGGAGACTGCATGGCGGATGAGTTATCGTGCAGTGGACCGTGCAAACCGTTTCCTGGCTGGCCTGGAGACAGCGGATGCCTCTATATTTGCGGACAGCAATTCCAAGACCGTTTATGAAGCGCAAGCACGTGCCATCCGCGGTTATAACTACCTTTACCTGACGAAACTTTTCGGAAGGGTACCGATGTTGCTTACCGGTGAAACCTATACTACTTCGGTAGGAAAGGCACGCCCGGAATCCGTGGATGAGACTTATGCGGCTATCGAGGAAGATTTGTCTTTTGGACGCGACCATCTGGACTGGTTACCCATGAAAGGTGAATACGGACGTATAACCAAGGGGTTCTGCAAAGCTTATTTGGCCGAGCTGTATATGTTGAAGAAAGACTTTACGAAAGCCAAGACGGAACTGAAGGATATAGTGGACAGCGGAACCTATTCATTGGAGCCCTGCTTCGGTAACCTTCATGCCTGGGATACACATTGGACTAAAGAGTCCGTATTTGAGGTGATGTATCATGAACAAGGATATATGGGTTGGGGAGCCGATTCGTCTTCAGATGCCATGATGTGGTACGGATATATGTGTGCGGCACCCGAATGGGGAGGCTGGGGTTCTCTCTGTCTTTCTTGGGAGTTTGTACGTTCCTTTGAACCGGGTGACAAACGCCGCCAGTACTCTGCTGTTGCCAAAGGGGATACGCATCCTATTACCGGGCAGACTGTAGGGGTGACAAGTGGTTTTGACGGTCTTTTCCAAGGTTCCGAAAATATGCCTACTGTTTATTCCTTGAAATACTGGAGATGCAAGCCGGGTGAGAACAACAAGGTGTTCAATCCGATTTCGTTGACTCTGAAGCGTTATGCAGGCATCATGCTCGACTATGCAGAATGTTGTTTCGAGACAGATGACAACGCTACCGGATGGAACATGATACGTCAGATACGTAACCGCGCTTGGGGTAATCTGGAGATGGAAGCGACAATGATTGACCTACCCGCCGACATGTTGAATACCCAGACGGTGGAAGTGCCGGATGCAGAGACCTATTATACAAGCTATAAGGCAGCCAAAGGCTATACTTCTCCGGTATGGAAGGTGGCGCTGATTATAGAGCGTCGCCATGAATTCAATGCCGAGTTCTCGCTTTACCATGATTTGTGCCGTATGGGTATGTGTAAAGAATGGTTTGCCGCCGAATATCCGAAGACAGCAGCCAACTCTTCACAAGAGGCTTGTCTGCAGACCGGTGACTCATTCCGTTTCTTTGAGCACGAGGCTTATCAGGAAATCTTCCCGATTCCGACGAATGAGATTTTGACGAATCCGCTCATCAATCAGGAAGACCAGAACCCGGGATATTGATAAATTATAGATAAACACTTAATAATAAAATATTTGTGAGTGAAATGTCAGGCACCGGTCGTTGTTATGATAGATGTCAGTGTCTGTCGTGATGAAAGCCAGTGTCTGACATGATAAACACCAGTACTTGAGACGACGAACACCAGTCTCTGATAAAAGGGGAGTTATACAAGGAAAAGTTTGACGGTTTTAGAGAATAATTATGGAAAGGAAGATGTTTTATTGGATAGCACTGCTGGTTGCGTCTTGTCTGGCAGGCTGCCGGTCGCATTCAGGGGAGACAGATATGCAGACACGCATGCGTACAGAGATTGTCACGAATGTCAGGGACAGCGTGTTGCCGTTTTGGATGGATTATGCAGTGGCTCCCGACGGCGGTTTTTATGGAACTGTATTGCGGAATGGTACTCCGGTAGTGGATGCTCCGAGAGGAGGGGTTCTGAATGCCCGGATTCTGTGGAGTTTTTCTGCTGCATACCGTACATTTGGAGATGAATCTTATCTGAAACTTGCCAACAAGTCTCAGCGCTATTTTATCGATACATTTATTGATAAGAAGAACGGTGGGGTGTATTGGTTGGTCAACCCCGATGGTGAAGTAGTGAATGCCTCTAAGTATACTTATGCCATGACTTATGCTATTTATGGATTAGCAGAGCACTATCTGGCGACGGGTAACGACGAAAGTCTGAAAACTGCTATTAGTTTGTATCATGTCTTGGAAGAAAAAGGTCGCGAACCGCAATATGACGGTTATGTGGAATCCTTTACCGAAAATTGGGAAAAATTGGAGCAATATGATAATAACGCTCCCAAGACCATGAATGCCCATCTGCATGTGTTGGAAGCTTATACTCTTTTATATCAGTGTTGGAAGGACAGCAGTTTGAAGAAAAGGCTTGAGTTTTGCGTCGATTTGTTCATGAACCGCATTTACGACCCGTCAAGGAGGCATTTCAATCTGTTCTTTGATAATGAGTGGAATAGTCTGGTCGAAATGGATTCTTACGGACATGATGTTGAGACTGGATGGTTGCTTTGTGAGGCTGCCCGTACGCTGGAAAATCAGGACCTGATAGAACAGACAAATCAGCTTGCATTGGATGTGACGGAAGCTTGTCTGGCTGAAGGAATGAGTGATAAAGGCTATATGATTTACGAGAAGAAAGGTGACAGAAAAACCAAGCATGCCTCATGGTGGGGCCAGATTGAAACGATGATAGCTTGTGTCAATGCTTGGCAAATCAGCGGGAGTGACGTTTATCTACAATCGGTTGATACGGTCTGGACTTTTGTCAAAGACCATATGATAGACAAGGAATATGGGGAATGGTATAGCGACTGTTTCGACGGAGAGCCTAAAAAGGAAGCTCCCAAAGTGAGTATGTGGCGTTGTCCATATCATACGGTACGTTTGGGAGTGGAAATGTATAATCGTTTAAAATAATATGTATGAAGAAATTGATAATAGGTGCGGCATCGCTGATGTTTTGTGCAGGTTTGCAAGCCCAGGACTTCAAGATTAACCCGTCGGGGTATTTTGAAAACCACGGGGCCAATGTGATGGTGTTCAGTGATGTTTATCCCGAAGGACACCAGGGAGGTGTCACTTTGGTTTTGAATGGAGACCGCAGGGCCGCAGGCGGTGATGTGCGTTTTGAGATTTCGCAGGGACAATGGCAGGGATTGCCCAAGATGCGGAAACGGGTGGTGGATGAGGTCGCTAACGAAATCCGTGTCACACTGAGCTATCCTGACTCGTCCAAGCATATGGCGGGTTTCAATCCGATGCTCTATCCGGATTTTGCTTTCGGCTATACTATTAAGGTGAAAGGGGAGAAGGACTATTTGGTATTGACTGTTGATTTGGACCGGCCGGTTCCGGAACGCTTTGCCGGGAAACTCGGTTTCAATCTGGAGTTGGTGCCTTCTACTTTGTTGGGCAAGCCTTGGATAATGGATAACCAGACGGGCGTTTTCCCTCATCAGGCGATGGGACCCACGATGAAGCAGACCTCTAATATGGAACATATCGGAGATTTCAATCCTAAGGGGAAAGCCAGCCTGGACCAGTTGCTTCTGGACCGGAAGACTTATAATCCGATTATTGCCGATGATATCGTCTCTGCTCCTCTTGCCGCGGGAAAAAAGTTTGTGCTCAATCCGCAGGATGAGTTGGCAAAGATTATGATTGAGAGTGAGAAGGGGGATTTGATGCTGTATGACGGACGGATAAACCATAATAACGGTTGGTTTGTACTTCGTTCGGAATTTCCGGCAGGAACGAAAGGGGATGCGGTAAAATGGATTATCCGTCCCACAGTTACCAAGGAGTGGCGCTATGCACCGGTAGTACAGACTTCCCAAGTGGGTTATCATCCCGGACAGAAGAAAGTGGCTGTCATCGAATTGGACAAACGGGATACGGATTTCCGGCAACCTGCCCTCTACCGTATTGCAGCTGATGGCAGGAAACTGGTGAAGCAGCAGGCTGCCAAGGATTGGGGAGATTTCCAGCGTTACCATTATTTGCAGTTCGACTTTACGGAAATTACGGAAGAGGGACTTTATCAGGTGATGTACGGTGATGCGGCTTCTCCGGTGTTCCGTATTGCAAAGGATGTTTGGGATAAAGGAATCTGGCAGGCGGAGGTGGAATATTTCCTGCCGGTACAGATGTGTCACATGCGTGTCAACGAGAAGTATCGTGTATGGCATGACTTCTGTCACCAGGACGATGCCCGAATGGCCCAAACGAATATCAATCACATTGACGGATATAGCCAGGGACCTTCTACTCTGTGCAAATATCAGCCGGGCGATCTTGTTCCGGGATTGAACGTAGGCGGTTGGCACGATGCAGGCGATTATGACCTGCGTGTGGAGTCGCAGGCAGGTGAAGCCTATATCCTCGCTATGGCTTGTGAGAATTTCGGTGCCTACTGGGACGAGACTTCCATTGATTTCGAAAAACGGATTGTAGAGATACACCAGCCTGACGGGAAAAACGACTTGTTACAGCAAGTGGAAAACGGGGCTTTGACCGTAGTAGCCGGTTGGAAGGCATTGGGACGCCTCTATAGAGGAATTTTGTGTCCTACTGTACGGCAATATGCACACTTGGGAGATGCTTCGGCCCATACTGATCATGTCAGTGGAACGGCTGATGACCGTTGGGTGTTTACGGAAGACAATCCGGGACGTGAGTTACAGGTGGCCGCTTGGCTGGCAGGTATTTCACGCGTGCTGAAGGGACATAATGATACTCTGGCGGCAGATTGTCTGGAAATAGCCCGTGAGCTGTTTAAGATTACACGTTGTGATAACAATTGGATACTGACAACGAAAGTACATGCCGCCGTAGAGCTTTATCTGGCAACGAAGGAAGCCGGGTACCGCGATTTCGTTTTGCAGCAGCAGGATTTCATCTGCAAGAATATCCGTCAGACGGGCTGGTTCATCGGACGGTTCGACCAGGCTGTGGGAAATGCACGTTTCAGTAAGGCTGTTCGCAAAGCACTGCCGGAGTTGCAGTCTATGTATCAGGAGTATAGCAGTAAAACTCCGTATGGAGTGCCGCATGACAGAGGTAACCGTTCTTCCGGTTCATGGGAGCCTCAGCATTTGGGCTATAACTACTGTTATTTACATGCTGCTTATCCTGACTTATTTACACCGGACTACATTTTTAATGCCGTCCAGTATCTGCTGGGTATGCATCCGGGACGTAACCAGGCAGCTTTTGTAACGGGGGTTGGTGCCGAAACGATGAAGGCCGCCTATGGTGTCAATCGTGCTGATTGGTCTTATATCCCGGGTGGAGTTTCTCCGGGTACTAATCTGATTCGTCCCGATCTACCGGAACTGCTTCATTTTCCGTTCTTGTGGCAGGAAGGTGAGTATTGCCTGGGTGGACATGCTACGTGGTTTATGTATATGGTATTGGCGTCTAATAAAATATTGAATTGCAATGAATAGTAAAATAAAGGTAGATAAGTTTGTAATTGTAGTTTTTCTGCTCTGCATGGTTTGTAATATGACCATGCAGGCAAAAGCTTACGAGAGTTTCAAAGTATCCATTTATGTCCGTGCTTACGAGGTAGACAAGATGAAGGACATCCATTGGCTGGATTCTACCTGGAATGTGATTTCACAACAGTTGGAAGTGGACAAGATTTATCTGGAAACACACCGGGACTTGCTGGTTGTGGAGGATGCCACTCTGGAGCAGGCAAAGAAATTCTTTCATGACCGGGGTATAGAGACAGCTGGAGGTATTACCTATACCATCAACGAGGCAAACAGTTTCGAGACATTCTGCTATTCCAATCCCGAACACCGCAAGATGGTGCAAAAGATTGCGGAACACACGGCGAAACACTTTGATGAGTTTATTCTGGATGATTTCTTCTTCACCAGCTGCAAGTCCGACATAGAAATAAAGGCAAAAGGAATGCAGAGCTGGACGGACTACCGCTTGAAGCTGATGACCGAGGCCGGTCGTGACCTCGTGCTGAAACCTGCCAAGAAAGTGAATCCTCAGGTAAAGGTGATTATCAAATATCCCAACTGGTATGATCACTTTCAAGGTTTGGGATTTAATTTGGAGGAAGGTCCCCAGCTCTTTGACGGTGTCTGGACCGGTACTGAAACAAGGGACCCGGCAGGTAATCAGCATTTGCAGAACTATCTGAGTTATAATATTATCCGTTATTTCGATAACCTGCGTCCGGGTTATAACGGTGGGGGATGGGTCGATGTAGGTGGACTGAACATGGGTATGGACCGGTATGCCGAACAGCTTCATTTGACCATGCTTGCCAAGGCTCCCGAGATTATTCTCTTTGCCTATCACCAGCTTCTGGATGTGAAGTTGTCTCCTAAATACCGTACTCCCTGGCAGGGAATGGGTACCAGCTTTAACTATGATGAGGTGACCGCTCCCATCCGGTTGGAAGACGGCTCTTTGGTAGAACCTACCACGATGGCCCGTATAGCCGGTGTTGTGCTGAAACAAACGGATAAGTTGATTCATAAGCTGGGGAATCCGGTGGGTATAAAATCCTACAAGCCTTTTCATGCCGCCGGTGATGATTTCCTTCAGAACTATTTGGGCATGATAGGTTTGCCGATGGATATGCGTCCTGTTTTTCCGGAAGACCAGCAAGTGGTTCTGCTGACTGCACAAGCTGCGCAAGATACGGAAATCGTGGCTAAAATCAAGAGACAACTGCAAAGCGGACGTGATGTGGTGGTGACAAGCAGTTTGCTGAAAGCCATTCCTGAGAAGCTTGCAGAGATAGCCGAGTTGCGTTGTACTGACTTGAAAGCCCTTGTCAATGATTTCGGCCGTCATGGGCAGTCCGGACGTGACTTATTGATTCCGCAGGTGCAGTATTATACGAATGATGCTTGGGAGATGGTCAGTGCCGGTCGTCCGCTGACGGGTGGAGTTTCGGGCTATCCTATTCTGTTGAGAGCCCCGTATGCTACCGGTAATCTGTATGTTCTTACCATTCCCGACGATATGGGGAGTTTATATGATTTTCCGGCAAAAGTCTTGAACGAGATTCGCCGCATTATGAGTAAGGATATGGATGTCTATCTGGAGGCTCCCTCCAAAGTCGGATTGTTTGTGTATGACAATAAAACACTGGTGGTGGAGAATTTCAATGATGAACCGGTGGAAGTGCGTATCGTTACCGATGATGGGGTGACGAGGTTGGAAAATCTGGAGAGTGGGGATATTCTGGCTCCCCTTCCTGCCGAACCCGTACAGAGCAGGCGTCTGGTGACACCAAAGAACTCTTTCCGTTTGTCATTACTGCCCCATTCGTATAAGGCTTTCCAATATAAGTGACGGATAAGAAGATTGTTGGATAGTTATTCAGAAGGGTTACGGGAGGTCGGTTCCGCAATGGGCCGGCCTCCCTTGCTTTCAGTCATCCGTGAGAATGCTTGTGTTCTTTCAATATCCTGTGCGGCAGTGTTCCGTGTCCCAGCAACTCTATCGGGCAGTTGAAGTTGCGTTCCAGCCATTCTTCCGTAACTCCGGTATCGGGATGGTAGTCCAGAGTTTCGTTTACACAGGCAATTGACTTGACTTGCTGCAGCACCGTGCCGATGTCGTGGCTGACGAGAATAATGGCACAATCCTTGTTTATCTCTGCCAGCAGCTCGTAGAGGCGGGCTTCGAAACGCTTGTCGATGTATGTGTTGGGTTCGTCGAGAATCACTGCCTGCGGGTCGGATATGATGGCACGGCCCAGGAGGGCGCGTTGCAACTGTCCGCCGCTCAAGGCACCTATGGCGCGTTGTTCCATGCCTTCCAGTCCCATGCGGGCTATCACATGGCGGGCCTTTTCCCGGTGTCGGGTATTGAAGCGCGAAGCAAGCGGCTTCTTGCTGCTGAGGCCTGAAAGGATGACTTCTTCTACTGTAATGGGAAACTTCCGGTCGATACTGCTGTACTGGGGTAGATATCCCATGGATAATCGAGCATTGAGGGGGGGGCATTGAGAGCCGACTGATTCGGGCAACGGGGAACAGGGATGATAAAGTATCTCTCCGGCAGTGGGCTTCAGCAGTCCCAGTATGCATTTGATAAGCGTAGTCTTTCCGCCACCGTTGGGACCGATGATGCCCAGAAAATCATGTTCGTAGATAGTCAGGTTTATATCATGCAGTACAGTCCGGTTATCGTATCCGGCACTGAGGTTCTTTATCTCTATAATGGGGGATGCAGGCATAGCTTCTTCTTCGTTAAATGGACAGAATCATCGTTTATTCTTTTACAAGCGCTCTGGCGGTATTCATCATCTCCTCCTCCCAGTCGTATGAGAGGGGATTGATATCCGCCACCCGGGTTCCGGTCTGCCGGGCGATGAGTTCGGCATTGCTGCGGTCGAATTCCGGTTGTACAAAGATGACGCGTACCTTCTCTTTCTTGCAGGAGTTTATCAGGTTCTTCAGATGGGCGGGAGAGGGTTCCTTTCCACCGGCTTCGATAGGAATCTGGTGCAGGTTGTAGTCGCGGGCAAAGTAGGAAAGTGCCGGATGATAAATCATGAAGGCACGGTCGGCACTCGGGCTGGAAAGCATCTGGCAGATGAGGCTGTCCATATGCTCTATCTGCCGGATGAGTGCGTTGTAACGTTCCATGTAGGCGCTTTTATTGGCTTTGTCTATGGCACAGAGTGCATTCAGAATGTTTCCGGCAATGATTTGAGCGTTGATGGTGGAATTCCAGATGTGTGGTTCCACACCACCGGCATGTGCATGCTCCTCGTGTGCATGCCCGTCTTTATGATGATGCGCATGAGTATCGTCCAGAATAAGTTCCACATTCTTGGACATATCGAAGAATTGCAGGTGGGGAGCGTTGTCCGTCAGTTTTTCCGTCCATGTCTGTTCAAAACCGATGTATCCGATGCGGAAATAGGCCTTGCTTCGGGCAAGGTCGACAAGCTGCTGGGGTGTGGGATCGTAGGTTTCCGGACTTGAACCTTTGGGCACCATGCTGACGACGGTGAATTCATCACCGGCAATGGCTTCGGTGAAATACCGCAGCGGTTCGATGGTGACGGTAATCACGGGTTTATCGTCATTCTTCTTCTTCTTGTTCTGTTGGCCTTCTTGCTTGCATGAGAAGAGCAAGGTGGCTATGAGGAGTAAAAAACAAAACTTTTTCATTTACAATCTATTATTTACAATTTGCAATTTGGCGGCGCCGTGGCAAGGGGCATCAATTATCTATTTTCACTTCCTCTTTCCTTCCCCTCAATATCTCCCGTTTTCCTCCGGGGGGGCCCGGAAGACGTTCTACCTTGAATCCTATGGCTTGCAGCATGCGGCGTACCACCCCTTTGGCGCAGTAGGTGGTCAGCACGCCGTCGGTGCTCATGGCAGCATGGATATTCCGGAAGACTTTTTCCTCCCACATTCCCGGTTGCTTTTCGGGTGCAAAGGCATCGAAATAGACAACATCGAACGGAGATCTATTAATCATTAACAAGTTGTCAATGCTTATTGTTTCGACATCTGCCCGCACTTTTTTCAGTGTGAAATAAGGAGTTATGGCGACTTCTTCTTCCCACGCAGCCCGATGCAGTTCCTCGAACAGAGGATTGTCGCTATATTTCAGCGCATCTACCTCCGGCCATGCAAGCGGATAAAGTTCGATGCCGGCATAGTGCACATGTTTCTTTTCCTTTTCGGCAGTTTCCAGTGTGAGCAGGGCATTCAGCCCGGTGCCGAAGCCGATTTCAAGGACATGCGGGCGGACAGTAGCGGATGCCCTCAGCCCCATGTCGATGAAGATGTGCTGTGACTCTGTACGTGCCCCCTTTACCGAATGATAATGTTCATTCAGTTCCGGTACAAACAGTGTCGCACTTCCGTCTTCCGTCTTCTCTATGATTCGTTGCATCACTTCTGCTTTTGTTGAATGTTTTTATTTAGTTTAATTCTCTGTGATTCAGCGTGTTGTTGTGCCTATATATCCAGCGTGCTGCATCTATACATCCAGCACGTTGCATCTATACATCCAACGCGTTGTATCTATACATCTATTGCTCAAACTCACTACATGTCAATAATTCATCATTGAAATGGCTCCTTGCAGTGCCCACAGCATAGCTATGTAGCGCACCAGTTTCCCTGCAAACATGGACGTGGTGGTCAGCATCAGATTACTGCGCATGAAGCCCAGTGCAATGGCTATGGCCTCTCCCACAAAAGGCAGAAAGGCGAAGAAAGCCATCAGTGCCCCTTTCCCTTGGAGGAAATGCTGCATCCGTTCTATCTTTTCCCTTTTTACCTTGAAATATTTCTCAATCCAGTCTATACGTCCCAGACGTCCCATGTAGTAGCACGTCATGCCTCCCAGCGTATTTCCCAAGGTGGCGGAGAGTATGCACAGTGCCGGGCTCAGACCGACCTTGACCAGTGCTACCATCACTATCTCGGAACTGAACGGAATGATGCTTCCTGCCAATAGGGCAGAGATGAACAGACCGACATATCCCCAGTCAATTAGCAGCTGTACGAGTGTATCTACAAAAGCGTCCATATGTTGAATCCTAATAGAATGAATAATCCGATGAATGCACAAATGAAGAATATATTGGAACTGCGGCTATTTGTCAGTACAAACAAGTGTCCTGCCAGGATGCTGACACTGATGAGCAGGAAGGACATCAGATGGACACATAATGCCGGTTGCAGTCCGATATAGACAAAGATGCAGAAATTCAGCAGGATGAGGAAGTGCAGATAGCTGCGGGTACGTATCTTGTCTTCATAGCCGGCAATGAGGCAGTGTGCCGCGCTGACGATGAACAGAACAAGGAGATACCCGAGGGTGGCGAGTTCCCACGGCTGATAGTCGAACCGGGTGGGAGCGAAGGTCACCAGTTCGCGGAAGGGCTGGCGGAAGAGTTCCATTTGTCCGTGATAGAAGGCGTGTCCCAGTAACAGCCAGTAGGGTACGCTCCATCCTACCAATGAAGCGAAGAAGCTTTTGGGTTGGAGAGACTGGAAGTTGTAGGCGCCTATCCAGAAGATGGGGACAAACAGCATGAGCTGCGGAAAAAGCAGGCTGCCCAGTCCGATGAAGAAGAAGGCGTGGAAGAGACTGCCTGTGGGCCGTACCTGCTGGTAGCTTCTGAAGAGGAAGAACAGTGCCACAAGGAAGGAGGCGGCTGCCAAGTCTCCCGCATACAGCATGTGCAGGCTGGGGCAGACGGATATCAGCAGAAGGTAGACAGAAGTCTGTACCGATGCCCGCATCCGGATGATGGCAAACGTATTGTTAAGCTGTATCAGGAAATACCCGATGACGGCATACAGAATGAAGCTGAAGAGACGGTTTGCCCAGGTGGGGATGCAGAAGTTGCAGAATGTTTCCCAAAGGGAATATCCGTTTTGCTGTGTCTCCGTCTCGGACAACAGAACGGCGGTCAGTGTCCAGCAGGATACTGAAATCAGGATAGCGGCGGGTAGTGTGAACCGCCCTGCCGTTATCCGGTTCTGGAATCGTTTGGTTCTCATAAGCCTCTTTCCCGGTCCCTCCCCTGTAGGGAGGGGAGGTTGGTTACTTCTGTTTTATGTTTACTGTTTATCTTATTCACAATCTGTCCTTTGTTCCCCTCTGCCTGCGTAAGCTTCTTTTTTTCTGTTTACATTTACAGACCATCCCTATTCCCCTCCCTATGGGGGAGGGGTTAGGGGAGAGGCTCTTATAAGTCAAATCCGATGTCGCGACGGAAATACTTCTTCTCGAAGTCTATCATGTCGGCCACGCGGTAGCTCTTCTGCAAAGCTTCTTCCTTTGTTTCGCCATAGGAGCAGACAGCGATGACACGGCCACCGGCGGTTACGGTCTGCCCGTCTTTCGTGGTCGTTCCGGCATGGAACAAGATGCTGTCGGTCTGGGCGGCGAGGTCGAATCCGGTCATTGCCTTGCCCTTTTCGTAAGCTTCCGGATATCCTCCGCTCACCAGCATGACGCAAGCGGCTGTGCGCGGGTCGAATTCCAATGCACGTTGGTCGAGGTCGCCTTTGGCAACGCCTTCGAGCAGGTCTACCAGGTCGCTCTTGATGCGCAGCATCACACTTTCGGTTTCGGGGTCGCCCATGCGGACGTTGTATTCAATCACCATAGGTTCGCCCTTCACGTTGATAAGTCCCAGGAAGATGAAGCCTTGATAGCCGATTTCTTCTTCCAGCAGGCCGTTTACGGTAGGTTCGATGATGCGGGTGCGTACTTTTTCCATAAATGTTTCGTCGGCAAAAGGTACGGGAGTAACGCTGCCCATACCGCCGGTGTTGAGGCCTTTGTCGCCTTCGCCGATACGCTTGTAATCCTTGGCTACGGGCAAGACCTTATAGTGGCGGCCGTCTGTCATCACGAACACGGAACACTCGATGCCGCTGAGGAATTCTTCAATGACTACCGTGGCGCTGGCATCGCCGAACATGCCGCCCAGCATTTCCTTCAGTTCTTTCTGGGCTTCTTCCAGCGTGGGCAGAATCAGTACGCCCTTGCCTGCACACAGCCCGTCGGCCTTCAGAACGTAGGGCGCTTCGAGGGTTGCGAGGAAATCGAGTCCTTCCTGCAAGTTGTCGGCAGTGATGCTTTTGTAGCGGGCAGTGGGAATGTTGTGGCGCATCATGAAGCCTTTGGCAAATTCCTTGCTGCCTTCCAGAGTGGCACCTTTGGCGGTGGGGCCGATGATGTCAATATGGCGGGTGGCAGGGTCTTCTTTGAAGCTGTCGAAGATGCCTTGTACCAGGGGGTCTTCGGGACCCACAACAATCATGTCGATTCCTTTCTCAAGGGCAAAGGTCTTGAGTGCGGGAAAGTCTGTCGCCTTCAGGTTCACATTCTCGCCTGCTTCGCCTGTACCTGCATTGCCGGGAGCGATATATAGTTTCTCTACTTTCGGGCTTTGGGCAATCTTCCATGCCAGAGCGTGTTCGCGGCCACCGGAGCCTAATAATAATACTTTCATGATTCCATTTACAATTTACAATGTACAATTTACAATCGGGCTGCGCTACGTGACAGGCAGATGGTAATCTGTACAAGTGTTATACTTTTAATGATTTGTTTCGCTTTATGATTCCGTTTTACAATGTATAATCAGGCTATACTGTGATACTGCATAGCAGATTGTACATTGTAAATGGCAAATTGTACGTTAAAGATAGTCTTCAAAATATCTTGTTATCTTCTCGTGCAGATGCACACGGTCGCGTCCCAGAACGTTGTGCTTGTGCGTGGGATAGATGAACAAATCGGGATAGGTGCGGGCATCCACGCACGCCTTCATGAACGAAAGGGCATGCTGCGGCACGCAGGTGTCGTCATGGTCGTCGTGGATGATGAGCAGATGTCCTTTCAAGTTACCGGCAAGGTTTTTCAGGTTTGTCTGCTTGTAGCCTTCCGGGTTCGTCTGCGGAGTGTCCATATAGCGCTCACCGTACATAATCTCATAGTATCCCCAGTCGATGACGGGTCCGCCGGCAACGCCTACCTTGAAAATTTCGGGATAGCGCAGCATCAGCGCCGTGGTCATGTGTCCTCCGAAGCTCCAGCCGTGCACGCCGATACGCTCTCCGTCCACATAAGGTTGGCTTTTCAGAAATTCCACACCCTTCACCTGGTCCTTGCCCTCTTCGATGCCCAGCTGGCGGAAGGTGGCGTTCTCAAATTCCAGTCCGCGGTTGCTGCTGCCACGGTTGTCGAGGCTGAACATGATATAGCCTTTGTTTGCCATGTAGATGTCCCAGCCGCGGGCGTCGTTCATCCAGCCGTTCGTTATCATCTGGGCGTGCGGGCCGCCGTATACGTAGACGATGGCGGGATACTTCTTTGCCGGGTCAAAGTCGGCAGGCTTTATCAGGCGGTAGTACAAGTCTGTCTTGCCGTCGGCGGCTTTGATGGTGCCTACTTCTATGCTGGGCATTTCAAAGCCTTCGTAGGGATTCGTGGCTGCCAGCAGATTTGCGACCTTGTCGTTTTGGGTCGATACGATGTCGATATTGCGGGGAATCCGGGGAGTGGAATAGCGGTCTATCAGGTAGCCTCCCGATGCAGACAACAGAGGGCGGTGCACTCCTTCGTTGTTACCCACTGCGGTGAGCTTGCCATTGTTTACGTTCACCTTATATATATTGCTTTGCAGGGGCGATTCCTTGGTAGCGGTGAAGATGACTTCTTTCTTCTTCTTGTTGAAGCCGAGCACCTCTCGCACCAGCCAGTCGCCTTGCGTCAGTTGCTTCACTTTGCAGCCCTGACGGTAAGTGCCTCCTGCGGATGCAGAGTGTGTATCGGGATACATCTGGTTTTTGGTATCCATCAGATACAGATGGTTGTAGCTGTCGCGCTGACTTTGGTAGATGAATTTGCTGCTGTCCCAAGGCAGAAAGAGGATGGGCTGCTGGGGTTCCACATATTTGGGATGCTTCTCTTCGTAGAGGATGCCGTTTATGGGCTCTCCGGTTTCTGCGTCGTACTGGCGGAGAACGGAGTGGTTCTGGTCGCGGTTCAGCTCTATCAGATAGAGGCTTTTCCCGTCCGGTGCCCAGGTAATGTTGGTGAAGTAGCGGTCTTTGGGGGCTCCCATGTTCAGGTAGATGGTCTTTTGGGTGGCAGGGTTATAGATACCTACCTCTACTTCGTGGCTCAGCATGCCGGCCATGGGGTAGCGTATCATGTCCGTTACGGCTATTCTTGACGTGATGTCCACCAGCGGATAGGGGGTGACCATGCTTTCGTTCATCCGATAGAAGGCAAGCAGGTCTCCCGACGGGCTCCAGAATGTGCCCTTCGAGATGCCGAACTCGTTGCGATGTACGCTTTGTCCGCAGACGATGCCTTCGGGTTCGTTGGTCACGCGCTGTCCGTTCACGTAGAGATTGTTCTTTACGGTGTAAGCCAGGTTATGGCTTGCAGTATTGTAGTCGTAATTGGCTGCAGGCTCTTTGGGCAGGTCATCGCGTCCGGTCACAGAGTCCATATGCCAGTTGTAGACGGCGTAGCGTTGCGGTAGGGGGAGCAGGACTTCCGTATTCTCCGCCCAGGGGAACTTCAGATTGTAGAGGTGCGACAGCTCTTTCAGTCCGGCGGCTTTCAGGGCGCGGTTCACGGTTTCGCGGGTGAAAAGTACTGTCTCTTTGCCGTTTTGCGGATTCACGGCCTTTACTTTGTCTATGTCCGCAATGATACAAACATCACCCCACCATTGCAATCCATGCAGGTTCTCGGGGGTACGATACGTTTCGCCTCCGGGAATCAAATCTTCCAAAGTCGGCTTTTTCAGTTCTTGTGCCATAACGTTTGTTGTAAACAGAGCAGGCACTGCCATCAACAGTGCAAGAATGCTCTTACTTATTTCCTTTGCATTCATTCTCCTTGTCATTGTTTTTGTTGTTCTCTTTTCTGAATACTTTCACTTCTACTCTGCCTGTCGGGGGTGCTTCTCACTTGTATGGTAGCACTGAGTTTGGCAAAGCCTTGCTACAGATATCTGTGACAGGGGTGATTTTCATGTTTTTGGTGTTTTGATACATCCCCCTTGAATTTCAATAATCTACGACGCTAATCAGGAAAGTTCCTTCATTGTTTATCTTCCGTCTCCCTTCTTTTTCTTTCCGGGTAAGACTCTCCCGATTTCGGTCTGCGTTCTCCGCCGAATTCACGTCTTTCCCTCGGTTTGAACTCCCGTTTTTCCCCGTCTTTGAACTCTCTTCTTTCCCTTGGACGGAATTCGCGTTTCTCGCCGTCTCTGAATTCTCTCGGTCTGCGTTCGCCGCTGAATTCACGTTTTTCCCTATTAAATTCGCGTCTTTCTCCACCGAATCTCGGACGGGGCTCCCTTCTTTCTCCGGGCTTGAACTCTTTCCGTTCTCCCCCGGCCGGACGAAACTCTTTGCGTTCCTTGCTCAGCTCCTCGCCTTCGGCACGGAATTCCTTGTACTTTCCGTCGAAGATTTCGTACTGGCGGAATTCACATTCCAGCGCACCGTTGAACAAAGGAATTTTGGAGGTGGCTTTCAGCCCGATCTGGTCGAAGCACTCTTCGCGGTAAGAAAGAATCCACGCAGTGTTGCCCGTAAAGGCATGTTTCAGGCGCTCGCCAATCATGGAGTAAAGTCCCAGCAGGTCGTTGGTAGAGATACGTTCGCCGTAGGGCGGATTGGTGATAATGATGGATTTCTCCGCAGGTTGCTCGAATTGCTGGAAAGGTTGGAGCTTCAGTACTACATCCTTGCTTACGCCGGCAGCCTTTATATTGTGTGTGGCAATTTCGTTTGCCTTCGGGTTGTTGTCGTAACCGTATATCTTATGCGTAAATTCGCGTTCCTGGCTGTCGTCATTGTAGATGGTGTCGAACAGCTCCTGGTCAAAATCCACCCACTTCTCGAAAGCAAATTCCTTGCGGAATACGCCCGGAGCGATGTTGCGTGCAATCAGCGCCGCTTCAATGGGAATGGTTCCCGAGCCGCACATCGGGTCTATCAGGTCGCATTCACCACGCCAGCCGGTCATCAATATCATGCCGGCGGCCAGCACCTCATTCAGTGGGGCCTCTACTGCTTCCTGGCGATAACCGCGGCGGTGCAGCGATTCGCCGCTGGAGTCGAGAGAGAGTGTACATTTGGTTTCGGCAATGTGTATGTTCAGCAGCACGTCCGGTTTGTTGACACGCACGCCGGGACGTTCGCCGCTCTTCTCACGGAAATAGTCCACGATGGCATCCTTCACCTTGTAGGAAACGAACTTGGAATGACGGAACTCCTCGCTGAATACAACCGCGTCCACGGCAAAGGTCTTGTCCGTATCCAGATAGTCTTCCCATCGGATGGCTTTAATCTGTTCGTAAACCTCGTCGGCATTCTTGGCTGTGAAGTGTTTGATGGGTTTCAGTATCCGGATGGCTGTACGCAGGCAGAAGTTTGCCTTGTACATCATTTCCTTGTCTCCACTGAAAGATACCATGCGGCGGCCTATTTCTATATCGTTGGCGCCCAGTGCAGTCAGTTCTTGCGCCAGTACCTCTTCCAGTCCTTGGAAGGTTTTGGCAATCATTTCAAAAGATTGTTCGCTCATCTATTTATTTACTATTTTACTGTTTTTATTCTGTTGTTTATCAGTAGTTTGTCTCCCGTTTGCCAGACACTGGCGTCTGTCGGCTCAGACACTGGTGTCTGTTGCGTTGAACATTTGTGTCTGACGTGACAGACACAAGTGCCTGTCAGATGCAGCAATATTGCCTTTTAAACGGGATTCCGGGCTTTTCATTTCTTCGCCTTTGTCTGTACAATTCTCGCTCCTGCCGGAACGTCCTCCGTCACCCAGATGTTGCCGCCCACGGTGGCTCCCTGTCCGATGGTGATGCGTCCCAGTATGGTGGCGTTGGAGTAGACTATCACATTGTCCTCCAGTATGGGATGGCGGGGAATACCCTTGATGGGCTTGCCGTCCTCGTCCAGCGGGAAGCTCTTGGCACCGAGGGTCACACCTTGGTACAGCTTCACGTTGTTGCCGATGATGCAGGTCTCGCCGATTACCACGCCCGTACCGTGGTCGATGGTGAAATAACCGCCGATTTCTGCTCCCGGATGGATGTCGATTCCCGTTTCACTGTGCGCCATTTCGGTGATGATGCGGGGAATGAGGGGAACACCCAACTTGAGCAGCTCGTGTGCGATGCGGTAGTTGCTGATGGCACGGATGGCCGGATAGCAGCTGATGACTTCGCCGAACGACTGTGCGGCAGGGTCACCGTTGTAGGCAGCCTCCACATCTGTGGCAAGCACCCGTCTCATGGCCGGCAGGTTGCTGATGAACTTGGCAGCCAGCAGGGCGGCTTCTTCCCGTTGCAGCTCGGTGCAGCAGTTGCATTCGCCGTCGCCTGCGAAGCAGAGGCCGGCAAGGATTTGTTCGGTCAGCAGGTCGAACAGGCGTTCTACATTGACACCGATATGGTAAGTCACCGTTCGGCTGTTGACCGTGGAATTTCCGAAATATCCGGGGAAGATGATGGCTCGCGCCAGTTCGATGATGTCGCGCAGCACTTTTGCCGAAGGCAGCGGGTTGCCGTCCGTATGCTGGTGAAACAGTCCCTTGTATGACTCGCTTTCCGATAGCTCATCGACTGCTTGTGTCAAAATGTGGGTAAAGTTGAGTGGACTCATTATGATATCCTTAAGTTTAAAAGTGGCAACAAAGATAGGAAATCCTCGTCAAATATCCTACATATCCCTCATTTATAGTATGTATTTACCATATTTGTGGTATTTCCCGCGAACCAATTCCGCGCTACTTTTGTCTCATAAGAAATGACCCGGCTTTTTCATTTAAGGGAGTTGCCGGGAAGTTGTCTATAGTAATTATCAAGGAGTAACTTCGGCAAAACAATCAGGTTACTCCCGATAACTCCTTTAGCTCCCTTAACTGAAAGAGCCGTGGGCGAATGAGTAATTTAACATATATGGGTATGAAGAAGATAGCAGACCGCCTCACCAATCTGGTAGGCAACACTCCCTTGCTGGAGTTGAATAATTATAACAAGAATAAGGGGCTGAAAGCTCGTGTCATCGCCAAATTGGAATATTTTAACCCTGCCGGCAGTGTGAAGGACCGCGTGGCGCTTGCCATGATAGAAGATGCCGAGGCAAAAGGGCTGTTGAAGCCCGGTGCCACCCTCATCGAACCTACCAGTGGGAATACGGGTGTGGGGCTGGCTTTTGTGGCCGCCGCCAAAGGTTACAAGCTGATACTGACGATGCCCGACACGATGAGCCTGGAGCGCCGCAACCTCTTGAAAGCCCTCGGTGCGGAGCTGGTGCTGACTCCGGGTGCCGACGGTATGAAAGGCGCCATAGCCCGTGCCGAAGAACTGAAAGCAGCCAGCCCCGGTTCGCTGATTTTGCAGCAATTCGATAATCCTGCCAATCCGGCAATGCACGAGCGTACTACGGGACAGGAAATCTGGCGTGATACAGACGGCCGGGTGGATATTTTTGTGGCCGGTGTAGGTACGGGAGGCACGGTGAGCGGTGTGGGTGCAGCCCTGAAGGCCAACAACCCAAAGATAAGGATTGTGGCTGTGGAGCCCGAAGATTCTCCCGTACTTTCCGGTGGGAAGCCCGCTCCCCATAAAATGCAAGGTATCGGTGCCGGATTTGTGCCCAAGAACTATAACAGTGCCGTGGTAGACGAAGTGCTGCTGGTATCCAATGACGATGCCATCCGTACGGGCCGCGAACTGGCGAAGTATGAGGGATTGCTGGTCGGCATCTCTTCGGGAGCTGCCGTTGCTGCGGCTGCCCGCCTGGCCAGACTGCCCGAAAATGAAGGAAAGACGATTGTTACGCTGCTGCCCGATACGGGAGAACGGTATCTTTCGACGCTGTTGTATGCGTTTGAGGAATACCCGTTGTAAGAGGAAGCTGCCTTTCCTGCCATCACGGCTCTTTCATTTAAGGGAGTTAAAGGAAAGAGCCGTGTCCTGCCATAAATTAAGCGGATTATAATTTGCGAGATAATTTGCATTTGCATACCTTCGTACCTGAAAGTGTGAATATGGAATATATGCAGGTATGAAAAAACTGAATATAAAGGAATTGGTTATAGCAGCCAAAGAATTCTGTACGAAAGAAGATGGAGTCTATCGGGAAGAATTGTTCGGGGTTACTGACGGGAAAAAAGTAGGAACTATTGTTGAACATTTGTTTTAGGATTTCCTTAGGGACCGGTATGAAATGATGGCTGGCAGCTCGGCCAAAGGGCTTGATTTGCCGTCTGTCAATACAGATATAAAGGTTACCTCCGTTGTACAGCCGCAGTCAAGTTGTCCATATAGGGACAGTAAGCAGAAGATATATGGCTTAGGATATAATTTGATTGTATTTGTCTATATCAAGGAAGATGATACAAAACAGAAAAAGGGTAAGTTGAACTTCCTTTCTTGTACATTTGTTGAATCTTCACGTACCGCGGACTATCAGACTACAACCGGTTTACGGGCGATTATAGCCAACAATGGCAATGAAGATGATATATTTGCTTTTCTTAGTGACCACAGGATTCCCGGAGACGATGTAACTTTGATGAATATGGCACACGAGATATTGAAAAGTCCGCCGAAAATAGGGTATCTGACTATTTCGAATGCCCTTCAGTGGAGATTGCAATATTCTCGTATCGTCGCTCTTGATGAAACGGTGGATGGTATAACCCCGATTGTTAAGTATAATGCAAAAAACTAAAGAAACAGCACAAATGGAGAATCCTGCTACAGCAGCTTTTGCCGGGCGATTGCCTGAAATGCGTGGAGAGTTTGGAGATTGGCAGACCGGTTATGACTTTGCTTGTGCCGTTTGTCGCAAGCTGAAGGACATGGGTGCTGCTCCCGAGGTTATTTTAGAGCCTACTTGTGGATTGGGGAATTTTATCAGAGCAGGGTTGGCGATATTTGATACAATCACGGATGTTTATGGCATAGAAATATACAAGCCATATCTTGACGAGTTGCGTAGGAGTCTTGTCGTAAAGGAGAATCAAAGAATACACCTCTACCACGAAGATATATTTGCTTTTGATTTCAGTGAGATAAAGAAGCAACTGGAGGGCAAGAATGTTCTGATTTTGGGCAATCCTCCATGGGTGACCAATAGCGAGTTGGGCAAGAATGGAAGTACCAACTTGCCTCAGAAATACAATTATCGAGGAACTAAAGGTATTGAAGCGATAACGGGTAAGGGCAATTTTGATATAGCGGAGAGTATCTGCAACCTGCTTATTGAGAACTTTGCGTCTAACGAAGGAACGCGGATAGCATTACTCGTCAAGAACTCTGTTGTAAAAAACATCCTTATACACCAACGTCCTCAAGGCTATTTCATATCTCATGTATGCCAATATGCTTTCGATGCCAAGAAAGAATTCGATGTTTCTGTATCTGCCTCTTTGTTCTCCTGTACGATAGGAAAGGAGAAGACAGATATATGCCGGTATTATGATTTTTATACCGGAGCTTTTCAGAAATCGTATGGTTGGAAAAACGATAGATTTGTGTCGGATATTGAAGAGTACGATAAGGCTGCGATGATTGATGGCGTATCAGAATTGGTCTGGCGATCAGGGGTCAAGCATGATTGTTCAAAAGTAATGGAACTTATCGTCAGGTCTGGTCGATACGAGAATGGCTTTCGTGAAACTGTAGACGTTGAACCCGTATGTATATATCCGTTGATTAAGAGCTCAGATATCGGCAATGGCTTTTCCGGCGAAGTGAGAAAATATATCGTTCTTCCCCATAGAAGCCTGGCTGAACCCAACTCTGCCATGAAGCAACGTACTCCATTGACTTACGCTTATTTCGAAAAGTATGGTCAACTGCTGGATGGGAGAAAAAGCTCCATCTACAAAGGGAAGCCTCGCTTTTGTGTATTTGGGTTGGGAGATTATTCGTTCAAGCCATATAAGGTTGTGGTGTCGTCATTCTATAAGAACATAATATTCTCTCTTGTTTCACCAATCAACGGGCAAAGCGTTATGTTGGACGATACTTGCTATATGCTGGGATTTGACAATTGGGCATTTGCTAAAATTACACATCATTTATTGAATAGTCCGGTTGTCATGCAGTTCATATCAGCTCTCTGCTTTACGGATGCAAAGCGGGTAATTAACTGCGAACTGTTGATGCGGATAGATTTATCTAAGGTCTTGGAAATCATTGGGGATGTTACTATCGAAGGGGTTACGGCATCGGAAATAGATGCTTATCGTGTTTTCATCAATGGAAAAGAACTGCCGGGGCAAAATGATTTATTTGAGGGGCAAAGGCTGAATGCAAAGGATATGCCTTTCCAAGGGCAACCTTCTAAGGAGCCTGCTATTTCAACTTTCCCAAGGGCAAAGGCTTTGAAGAAACATTTATGTGACGTGCAGCTCTCTTTTGATTATTGAGGCAACTTGTTGGTTTTAGTCGTTTTTGTTAAATAATGAACTGTGTACCGTTACAGTTCGCTTGGTCTTAACCCGAACGACCGGCAGCTCATTTTCTCTACTTTCACTTCCCATATCTTGACATTGCGTACGGCGGGTTCGGCATATTTGCATTCATTCTCCGTATATTGCTTCATCAGCATGTCGAGTACGCGTCGCTTCTCTTCCATGTCTTCCACGAAGTGTACTTTCCCGCGGCAGATGACACTGCGCGACTTCATGCTGTAGCTGCATGCCACTTGCCGGTGCATATAAACCAGCTCGTGTCCTTCGCAGAAGGTGATGCAGACTTGCGGGTGCTTTGTTACCATCTCCACTTTACTGCCTTCCGGGCCGGAATGCAAGTATATTACCCCGTCTTGATAGGCAAAGTTCATGGGAACCGCATATGGGTTTCCTTCAAGGTCTGTGATGCCTACTATGCAGTATGGGCATTTACGGATAATTTCCTCAATCTGTGTAGGGTCTGTAATCGTAATTGTCTTCATCGTATAGGTTTTGTCCCCGTCCTCTCTCTTTCTCTGAAAGAAAGGAGACAGGGATGGTTTAAATTATAGGGTTATTCTATACCAGTGCAAAATCCAGTTGCTTCTTCTCCAGATTGGCGCGTGCCACTTTGACGGTGATGGCGTCTCCCAGGCTGTATATCCGGTTTTTGCGGCGTCCGCGCAGGCAGTAGTTCTTTTCGTCGAATTCGTAATAGTCGTCGTCGAGGTCGCGGACGGGAATCATGCCTTCGCACTTGTTCTCGTTCAGCTCCACATAGAGTCCCCATTCCGTTACGCCGGAGATGACACCGTCGAAGGTCTGTCCCAGGCGTTCGGTCATGAATTCCACTTGCTTGTACTTGATGGAGGCACGTTCCGCATTGGCGGCTATCTGCTCCATGCTGCTGCTGTGTTCGCAGAGGGCTTCGTACTTTTGTTCGGTCACGCTGCGGCCTCCTTCGTCCAGATACTTGGTAAGCAGGCGGTGTACCATCATGTCCGGAAAACGGCGGATGGGCGAGGTGAAATGCGTGTAATAATCAAAAGCCAGTCCGTAATGGCCGATGTTATGCGTGGAGTAACGCGCTTTCTGCATGGCACGGATGGATACGGTTTCAATCAGATTCTCTTCCTTTTTGCCTTGGATGTCGTCCAGCAGGTGATTGATGGACTTGGACACATCCGTTTTTGTTCCGCCGGTGCGCAGCTTGTAGCCGAAACGGGCGATGAACTGTGCCAGATTGTCCAGTTTCTCCGGGTCGGGGAGGTCGTGGATACGGTAAGGCAGCACTTTGGCTTTCTTGCCTTTGGGCACACGGCCTATCTTTTCGGCTACGGTGCGGTTGGCAAGCAGCATGAACTCCTCTATCAGCTTGTTGGCGTCTTTCGACTCCTTGAAGTAGACACTGACGGGTTTGCCCTTCTCGTCGATTTCGAACTTCACCTCGTAGCGGTCGAAGTTGATGGCACCGGCCTTGAAGCGGTTCTCACGCAGAAACTTGGCAAGCTTGTCTAGCTCGAGTATTTCTTCTTTGTAATCGCCTTTCCCTGTTTCGATGACTTGCTGGGCTTCTTCGTAGGTGAAGCGGCGGTCGCTCTTGATGACGGTGTGCACTACGCGAGAGTTCTTCACTTCTCCCTTTTCCGTCATTTCGAAGATGACGGAATAGGCCAACTTCTCTTCGTCGGGGCGGAGGGAGCAGATGAAGTTGCACAACCGTTCGGGAAGCATCGGGATGGTACGGTCCACGAGGTAGACGGATGTGGCACGCTTCTCGGCTTCCTTGTCTATGATGCCGCCCTCTTTCACGTAATGGGTCACGTCGGCGATATGTACGCCCACTTCCCAAACTCCCTCTTTCAGTTTGCGGATGGAGAGGGCGTCATCGAAGTCCTTGGCATCCTTGGGGTCGATGGTGAAGGTGGTTACACTCCGGAAGTCCTCGCGTCGGGCTATTTCCTCGGCGGAGATTTCGGCGGGTATCTTGTCGGCTGCTTTTTCTACAGCGGCGGGGTAGACGTATGGCAGGCCGAATTCCGCGAGGATGGCATGCATCTCGGTGGTGTTGTCTCCGGCGCGTCCCAGGATGTCTATTACCTGGCCGATGGGGTTCTTGGCTTTGTCGGGCCATTCCACTATCTTGACGATAGCCTTGTCGCCCGTCTTGCCGCCTTTCAGTTTCTCTTTGGGAATAAAGATGTCATTGGCAAGCGTACGGTTTTCCGTTACAAGGAAAGCGTATGACTTGGCAACTTCCAGAGTACCCACGAAGGTGTCGTTGGCACGTTCCAGTATCTCGATGACTTCTCCTTCGGCTTCGCGTCCGCGACGTTTGGCACAGAAGGCGATACGCACTTTGTCATTGTTCATGGCGTGTGCCGAGTTGCGTTCGGCTATGAATATCGGTTCGCCTCCATCTTCGGGGATGAAGGAGTTCTTGCCATTGCTTTTGCGCTGGAAGGTTCCGGTCATTTCCACGCCGTGGTTGTTCAGCTTGTACTTGTGTTTGTCCACCTCTGTAATGTAGTCGTCCATCAACAGTTCGGACAAGATGTCCATACACAGCATCTTCAGCGGATGTGTGGTGAGATGAAGTTGTTCAAAGATGTATTTCAGGGATAATACTTCGTCTTGCTTTGTGTGGAAGAATTCAAGTAACACTTTGACGAGTTCTTTCTTCTTCATGCGTTTGCCGGCTTTCTTTTCTTTCTTTTTGGCCATAATGATGATAAATTAATGTGCACATTATTCTTTCTTGCAAAGTAAACAAATAAATACGTCCTTTCGTTCACTCAGACTTTAAAATATTACCATCCTATTGAAAATAATGAAGGAACGACAGATTGTAATGGATTTATGTACTATATTTGCACAAAAAGCGAAGATAGGCTGTATCTTGAACGAAAAGCAGATGGAAATGCAAACTCTGAATAAAAAAGCGGATGCCACGCGGGAAAAGGCCATTTACCGGGTGACGGTTGTGGGAAGTGTGGTAAACTTTCTCTTGCTTGTCTTCAAGTTCTTTGCAGGTATTATGGGTCACAGTGCCGCCATGCTGGCAGATGCGGTGCATTCTTTGTCGGATTTCATAACAGATATTGTTGTCATTGTTTTTGTACGCATTTCGGCGAAGCCCGAAGATGAAGGGCACGATTACGGTCATGGCAAGTACGAGACGCTGGCAACTGCCATTATCGGTATTTTACTGTTGTTTGTGGGATTTGGCATTTTCTGGAACGGGGCTTCCTCCATTTACCGTTTCCTGCAAGGCGACTCTTTGCAGGAGCCCGCCATGCTGGCGCTGGTGGCTGCATTGGTATCCATCATTTTCAAGGAAGTGCTTTATCAATATACCGTATTCAAGGGCAGGAAGTTGAATTCGCAGGCGGTTGTTGCCAATGCCTGGCATCACCGGAGTGATGCGTTTTCGTCCATAGGCACGGCGGCGGGTATAGCTGGCGCCATTCTTCTGGGTGACCATTGGCGGGTGCTGGACCCGGTGGCGGCGATTGTTGTCAGCTTCTTCATTATGAAGGTGGCCGTGCAGTTGTTGATACCCTGTGTGGATGAACTGTTGGAGAAATCATTGCCTGCCGAGGTAGAGGATGAGATAGTAAGGATAATTCTCTCTTTTCCCGGTATCAGCTCGCCGCATCACCTTCGTACGCGCCGCATCGGCAGTTATTGTGCCATCGAGGTGCATGTGCGTATGGATGGCAGCATCTCGCTGGAGGAAGCTCACGAGATGGCAACGGCGGTGGAGAACAAGTTGAAAAGGCAGTTCGGCAAAGGAACACTGGTCAGCATCCATGTGGAGCCGGTGAAGAAGAGCAACCGGGCGACAGAGTAACACAAGGAGCGTCAAGGTGACAGACCGGATGAAAAGTAATTAGTAATTTGTAACTGAAGAAGTGGAATCGATTTTAATTACAGGAGCAAGCGGATTTATCGGAAGTTTCATCGTGGAGGAGGCGTTGAGGCGCGAGTTCGGCGTGTGGGCGGGTGTACGCTCGTCCAGCAGCCGCGAGTATCTGGGTGACCGCAAACTGCATTTCCTCGAATTGGATTTTGCGCACCCCAATGAACTGAGGGCGCAGCTTTCGGAACATAAAGGAACCTACAATAAGTTTGATTATATTGTCCATTGTGCCGGTGTAACGAAGTGTGTGGACAAGAACGAATTCGAGCTGGTGAATTACCTGCAGACCAAATGCTTCATCGATACGCTGAGGGAGCTGGACATGATTCCCAAGCAGTTTATCTTCATCAGTACGCTGAGTGTGTTCGGCCCGGTGCGCGAAAAGACCTACGACCCGATTATGGAGAGCGACACCCCTTCGCCCAATACCGCCTACGGACTCAGTAAACTGAAAACAGAACTTTATTTGCAGAGCGTTCCGGGTTTCCCCTACGTCATCTACCGGCCGACGGGTGTATACGGGCCGCGTGAGAAGGATTATTACCTCATGGCAAAGTCCATCCGGCAACATACGGACTTTTCCGTGGGCTTCCGCCGCCAGGACTTGACGTTTGTATATGTAAAGGACATCGTGCAGGCCGTCTTCCTCGGGATAGAGAAGCGGGTGTCACGCCGCGCCTATTTCCTGGCTGACGGGAAGGTGTACAGCAGCCGTGCTTTTTCCGACTTGATAAGGAAAGAACTGGGCAATCCGTTTGTTATTCGCCTGAGATGTCCGTTAATTGTATTGAAAGTCGTATCTTTGCTCGCTGAATTCTGGGCGAAGCGGCAGAACAAGACCAGTACGCTCAATTCGGACAAGTATAGAATAATGAAACAACGCAACTGGCAGTGCGACATCACACCGGCTGTCGAGGAACTGGGCTTCAGTCCTGAGTACGATCTGGAACGGGGTGTAAAGGAAACCATTGCCTGGTATAAGGATAAGGGATGGCTTTAGATTTATTTAGAAGGGTAGAAACCCGTAAGGGGCTTTTTGCGGTAGAGAAGGTTACGCTGATATACAATCTGCTGACTTCCATTCTCATTCTGTTTCTCTTTCAGGAAATGGACCATCCGGTGCAGATGCTTGCAGACCGTGCCGTCATTGCAGGCATGACCTTCCTGCTGATGTATCTTTATCGGCTGGCGCCCTGCAAGTTCTCCGCCTTTGTGCGCATAGCCATCCAGATGTCGCTGCTTTCTTATTGGTATCCCGACACCTTTGAGTTCAACCGGATATTTCCCAATCTCGACCACGTGTTCGCGTCGGTGGAGCAGTGGATGTTTGGTGGACAGCCTGCTGTATGGTTCTGTGAAAGGTATCCGCAGATGTGGGTGAGCGAGCCGTTCAATATGGGATACTTCTTCTATTATCCGATGATTCTGCTGGTGGTGGTATGGTATTTCCTTTATCGTTTCGACCTTTTCGAGAAGGTTTCGTTCGTCATCGTCACCGCTTTCTTCATCTATTACCTTATTTATATCTTCGTCCCCGTTGCCGGGCCGCAGTTCTACTTCCCCGCCATTGGAGGCGACCATGTGGCGCAAGGTATCTTTCCGTCCATCGGTGACTATTTCCATCACCATCAGGAACTTCTTCCCGGTCCGGGCTATGAGCACGGCTTCTTCTACAATCTGGTGGAGAGTTCCCAGCAGGTGGGTGAGCGTCCCACGGCAGCTTTTCCCAGTTCGCACGTCGGAATGTCTACGGTACTGATGATTATGGCATGGCGTGGCAGCAAGCGTCTGTTTGCCTGCCTGTTTCCTTTCTATCTGCTGCTGTGCGGGGCCACAGTCTATATCCAGGCACATTACCTGATAGACTCTATCGTGGGTTTCGTATCGGCTTTCGGCATTTATATCCTGGCTACGCGGATGTTCAAGCGATGGTTTGCGCAGCCGATGTTTAAATGACCGTTTTTTATACAAATATATCTTGGTGGCGTCATGCTTGCGCAGCGTTTTCATTTCATCCGCTGAATGAAGCTGATTCAGTCACTGACTGAATGCCTTTCACTCACTGACTGAATGCCTTTCAGTCAGTGACTCATTCTACCCCCTTATGTAAGGTGTTCTGGGAGGGGTAGGAGCAAAAACGGTCAGCAAATAGGATGGCGGTAAAAATGTGAGACAACCGTTTAAGGTAGCAATGGCTCTATTTCCTTGAAGATGCGGTACAGTTCCTCCTTCGTCTCTGCCCGCAGCATGGCTATTCGGGTATCGCGGAAGTTGGGAATCCCTTTGAAGAGTGGGCTTGCTGCCAGGTGGCGGCGTACGTGCAGTATGCCCCGTCGCTCGTCCAGCAGGTTGACGCTGTCTTCCACTTCCTGGCGGAGTACGTTCAGCCTCCATTCGGAACTCAGCGGAGGGAGTTCTTCGCCCGTCTCCAGATAATGCTTCACTTCCTTAAAGAACCACGGGCGGCCGAAGCTGGCACGGCCTATCATGATGGCGTCCACACCGTAGAGGTCGAAGCACTCTTTGGCCCGTTGGGGAGTGGTGATATCACCGTTGCCGATGATGGGAATGTGCATGCGTGGGTTCTTTTTCACCTCGCCGATAAGAGTCCAGTCTGCCTCACCGGTATACATCTGGGCGCGGGTACGGCCGTGAATGGTGAGGGCGGCAATGCCACAGTCTTGCAACTGCTCGGCAAGGCCGACGATGATTTTACTGTTGGCATCCCAGCCCAGGCGGGTCTTTACGGTGACGGGAATCTTCACGGCATCTACCACGGAACGGGTGATTTCCAGCATCAGCGGAATGTTCTGCAGCATGCCGGCACCGGCACCCTTGCCTGCCACGCGTTTCACGGGGCAGCCGAAGTTGATGTCCAGCGTGTCCGGACGTGCCTGCTCCACGATGCGGGCGGCCTCTACCATGGTGGCGGTGTCCCGTCCGTATATTTGTATGGCCACGGGCCGTTCTTCATCGCTGATGTTCAGCTTCTGCCGGGTCTTGCCTACGGAGCGTATCAAGGCATCGGCAGAAACGAACTCGGTATATACCATGTCTGCTCCGAAATGCTTGCACATCAGGCGGAAAGCAGGATCGGTGACATCCTCCATCGGAGCTAAAAATATGGGACGTTCGCCCAGGTCTATGTGGCCTATTTTCATGAATCGATTGAACTAAATGATTATTTCACTGCAAAAATACGGAAAAAAGCCTACCTTTGTATCATTCATTTATTTAACTAATATGGAATTATGAAAAAAGGTTTGGTTTTAATTCTGATATGTGTAGCAATGTTGTTTGCTGCCGCACCTTCGGCTTTGGCACAAGTGCCGAGTGATGAGTATAAGGCTACATTGGAAAAAATGCTGGAACTGTCCGGCGCTATGGCGTCGGCAAAGACTATGGTGCCGCAGATGGTTTCTATGTTGAAGCAACAGTCGTCGGCATCGGCTTCTTTCTGGGACGGTTTTCAGAAGAAATGGGAAGGAAAGTTTGGCAGCAGGCTGGCAGAACTTTATGCTCCCGTTTATCAGAAATACCTCACACTGGATGATTTGAAGAAAATCGTTGCTTTCTATGAATCGCCTGTCGGAAAGAAACTGGGTGCTTCTACTCCTGCCATGATGACTGAGGGTATGCAAATAGGGCAAAAGCTGGGAATGGAGATTGCCGCTGAACTTCAACAGGAATTGCAGGCACAGGGAAAATAAGTTACTAGCTACCAGCAGCTACGAGTGCCTTTCGGAACAGAGCCCGGCCACTTGTAGCCCGTAGCTCAAAATATATGATTTATGGATTTGAAAGATTTCGAAATCATGGCACCGGTAGGCTCACGCGAATCTCTCGCAGCAGCCATACAAGCGGGTGCCGACTCCATCTATTTCGGTATCGAGAACCTGAACATGCGTGCCCGTTCGGCCAATACCTTCACTATCGACGATCTGCGGGAAATAGCCCGGACGTGCGACGAGCATGGCATGAAAAGCTACCTCACCGTCAATACCATCATATACGACCATGACATCCCGCTGATGCATACTATCGTAGATGCGGCAAAGGCGGCAGGCATCTCGGCAGTCATTGCCGCCGATGTGGCGGTGATGAGCTATGCCCGCCGGATAGGGCAGGAGGTACACCTCAGCACACAGCTCAACATCAGCAATGTGGAAGCTCTCCGCTTCTATGCGCAGTTTGCCGATGTGGTGGTGCTGGCACGCGAACTGAATCTGGAGCAGGTGGCGGAAATCTACCGCCATATCCGTGAGGAGAATATCTGCGGCCCCGGCGGAGAGCAGATTCGTATAGAGATGTTCTGTCACGGTGCTCTTTGCATGGCGGTCAGCGGAAAGTGCTACCTATCGCTGCACGAAATGAATCACTCTGCCAACCGTGGTGCCTGCATGCAGGTATGCCGCCGCAGTTATACGGTGCGCGACAAGGAGACGGATGTGGAATTGGAAGTGGACAACCAATACATCATGTCGCCCAAAGACTTAAAAACTATCCACTTCATGAACAAGATGCTGGATGCGGGTGTTCGTGTATTCAAGATTGAAGGACGTGCCCGCGGTCCCGAGTATGTGCGTACGGTGGTGGAATGTTATAAAGAGGCCATCGGGGCTTATCTGGACGATACGTTTACCGATGAGAAAATTGCCCGATGGGACGAACGCCTGAAGACGGTCTTCAACCGCGGTTTCTGGGATGGCTACTACTTGGGACAACGCTTGGGCGAATGGACCAAGAACTACGGTTCTGCCGCTACGGAGCGTAAAATCTATGTGGGCAAGGGCATCCGATACTTCTCCAACATCGGTGTGGCGGAGTTTCTGGTAGAGGCGGCCGAAGTGAACGTAGGCGACAAACTGCTGATTACGGGTCCCACGACGGGTGCCGAATTCGTCACTCTGGACGAGGCGCGCGTTGATTTGAAACCCGTGCAGACCGTGAAGAAAGGAGAGCATTTCTCGATGAAATCGGTGAAAATACGTCCCAGTGACAAACTCTACAAGCTGGTTACCGTAGAAGAATTGAAGAAGTTCAAAGGATTGGATGTGGAGAAGCAACGCGGTTGACCTATAAGGAAATAATCGGAAAACCATGTATAAAAGGTGTATCATTTTAAGGCGAAAGTGTATCATTTTACGCTGATGAGACATTTTCGGGTTAAAATGATACAGCATGAAGAACATTATGGAGAAGTATATTTATGAATTGGCGATGAAGGTGCGCGACTATGAATGCGACCTGCAAGGCATCGTCAATAACGCCAATTACCAGCATTATCTGGAACATACGCGTCACGAGTTTCTTCTGTCTGCGGGTGCCAGCTTTGCTGCTTTGCACGAGCAGGGGGTAGACCCGGTGGTGGCACGCATCAGTATGGCTTTCAAGACACCTCTGAAAAGCGGTGACGAGTTTGTTTCCAGGCTTTATATGAAGAAGGAAGGCATCAAGTATGTCTTTTATCAGGACATTTTCCGTGCTTCCGACGGTAAGGTATGCCTCAAGGGGATAGTCGAAACCGTGTGTGTGGTCAATGGCCGCTTGAGCGACAGCGAACTGTTCGACCGCCTCTTTGCTCCTTATCTCAATCCGTGTGGGTCTGTGTAATCCGTGGTGAGATGAACAGTGACGAACGCATTTGCAGTATAGCCCTCACGCTTTGTCCCGGTATCGGACATATTGGGGCGAAACGTTTGATAGACGGGGTGGGGAGCGCTGTCGAAGTGTTCTTCCAGCGGGAGGAACTTCCCGAAATCATGCCCGGTGTGAATCCAGGAATAGTAGCGGCCCTTGACTGTCCTGCTGCCTTTCTGCGTGCCGAACGGGAGATGGAGTTCGTGGAGAAGAACCGCCTTTCCTGCCTGACGTTGAAGGACGGGGCTTATCCTTCCCGCTTGCGCGAATGTGAAGATGCACCGATTGTACTTTTCTTTAAAGGGAACACCGATTTCAATCGCCTGCATGTCATCAATATGGTAGGTACACGACGCGCTACCGACTACGGCAAGCA
Organism: Bacteroides sp. L10-4; assembly: GCF_013373675.1. NCBI lineage: Bacteria > Pseudomonadati > Bacteroidota > Bacteroidia > Bacteroidales > Bacteroidaceae > Bacteroides > Bacteroides sp. L10-4. The sequence goes on along the minus strand of NZ_JABXJH010000006.1, from coordinate 58,282 downwards.
ATTCTGTGCCGACTTCCTGCGCGATTTGGCCGTTCTTTGTCCCGATGCGCTGGTAGTAAGCGGGCTGGCCTATGGCATAGATATCCATGCCCATCGCGCTGCCTTGGCAAATCATCTTTCCACCGTTGCCGTTCTTGCTCACGGACTGGACCGCATCTATCCGTATGTCCACCGGAAAACAGCCATCGACATGCTGCCGCAAGGCGGTCTGCTGACCGAATTCCTTACCGGGACGAATCCGGACAAGCATAATTTCGTCAGCCGCAACCGTATTGTGGCAGGTATGAGTGATGCTACCATTGTTGTGGAGTCTGCCGCAAAGGGAGGTTCCCTTATCACTGCCGAACTGGCGGAAGGGTATCATCGCGACTGCTTTGCCGTTCCGGGCCGTATCACGGATGAATCCTCCATCGGTTGCAACCGGTTGATACGCGACAACAAGGCCGCCCTTATCCAGGATGCGGAAGAATTTGTGCGGATTATGGGCTGGGCTGTAGCGGAGCAGCCTGTCCGGATAGAAGGCATTCAGCGTAATCTCTTTCCGGAACTGACGGAAGAGGAGGAGCTTGTTGTGCGTATCCTTATGCGACAGGGAGACCTCCATATCAATGCGTTGGTGGTGGAAGCGGATATCCCCGTCAACCGGATGAGTGCCTTGCTTTTTGAACTGGAGATGAAGGGAGTGGTCAAGGCAATGGTGGGCGGGGTCTATCACTTGCTGGCTTGAGTGCGCAGCTCTTTTGCCTTATATGGACGGTTTCCCGTATCTCATATGGGCATCTTGGTGGTGGCGGCAGGCCGTTGGAAACAGCCTGCGGCAAATAGGATTATGGAAAGAAATGCGAGTACCGTTTTTTTCATCATGGGCTCGGAGAAACGTATGGGCATAAAAAAAGGAGTACCGCTGTACTCCAACCTTTGTTAACCTTAAATCTAATACTATGAAAAAAATCACGTCACAAATATAGGACTCTTTTTGTAGTCCTCCAAATTTCTGTATTCTCCTGCTACTTCTTTTGTATTTCTTTCACTGAATTTCACTGTTTCCGCACACGGATTGACTTTTTGAGAGAATATGAAGACTTACGTATGTCTATATGATATATGTCTATACGGCTCTTTTCATTTAAGGGCGATAACTCCTTCTAGCTCCCTTAAATGAAGCCTGTGTATATGTCTGGGAAGAAAATGGTTAAAAAAACTCCTCCGACGGTTTCCCGGCGGAGGAGTCTCTTGTGATATTAATCAAATATAGTGAAAGCTGGGTGATAAATCTGAGTTTGTTCAAGGGTTTATCCGAAGCACATCCTATATTATTTGCAGAAAGACCGTATTAGTCTTTCAGCTTCGCAATGATGAAGTCGCGGTTCAAGCGGGCGATGTTGCTGATGGAAACATTCTTCGGACATTCGGCCTCGCATGCACGGGTATTCGTACAGTTACCGAAACCAAGTTCGTCCATCTTGCTCAACATAGCCTTGGCACGGCGCAATGCTTCCGGTTTGCCCTGAGGCAGCAGGTTCAACTGGCTTACCTTGGCAGAAACAAACAGCATGGCAGAACCGTTCTTGCAAGCAGCTACACATGCGCCGCAACCGATACAGCTGGCAGCATCCATTGCCTCGTCAGCGATGGGCTTCGGAATAAGGATGGCGTTGGCATCCTGGGGAGCGCCGGTACGTACACTGACATAGCCGCCTGCCTGCATAATCTTGTCGTAAGCCGTACGGTCTACCATCAAGTCCTTGATAACCGGGAAACCGGCAGAACGCCACGGTTCAACAGTGATGGTATCACCATCGTTGAAGCGGCGCATATAAATCTGGCAAGTCGTAGCGCCGGTTGCAGGACCGTGGGGGTGTCCGTTGATGTAGAGCGAACACATACCGCAGATACCTTCGCGGCAGTCGTGGTCAAATACCACCGGTTCTTTACCTTCAGAAATCAGCTGTTCGTTCAGGATATCCAGCATTTCGAGGAATGAAGTATCGCCCGGAATATCTTTCATTTGGTATGTTTCAAAAGCGCCTTTTGCTTTCGGACCCTTCTGGCGCCATACCTTGAGCGTAAATGATATATTTTTATCCATTTTCTTTAGTTCTTTAAATGTTCAACTTCCCGATTAGCTCTTGTAGTTACGAGTCTGTACCTTGATTGCTTCGTAGACCAGCGGCTCTTTCAGCAATACCGGTTCTTTTTCGTCAGAACCCTGGTATTCCCAGCAAGCCACGTAGAAGAAGTTTTCATCGTCACGCTTGGCTTCGCCTTCTTCAGTCTGGTATTCTTCACGGAAGTGACCGCCGCAGCTCTCGTTACGGTTCAGCGCATCGTAAGCAACCAGTTCGCCCATAGTGATGAAGTCGTACAGACGGATGGCCTTGTCGAGCTCTACATTCATGCCTTCCTTGTCGCCGGGGATGAACAGTTCTTTCTCAAATTCCTTGCGTACTTCTTTCAGTTTCTTCAGACCTTCCTTCAGGCCTTCAGCCGTACGTCCCATACCTACATATTCCCACATGATGTGGCCCAGTTCCTTGTGGATAGAGTCAACAGACTTCTTACCCTTGATGTTCATCATCCAGTCAATCTTGTCCTGAACGGCCTTTTCTGCGGCTGCAAATTCGGGCAGGTCGGTAGAGAAACGGGGAACTGTAATTTGGTCGGCCAGGTAGTTCTGGATAGTGTAAGGCAATACGAAGTAACCGTCGGCCAGACCTTGCATCAGCGCAGAAGCACCGAGTCGGTTTGCACCGTGGTCGGAGAAGTTGCATTCACCGATGGCAAACAGACCCTTGATGGAGGTCATCAGTTCGTAGTCGACCCAGATACCACCCATAGTGTAGTGGATAGCCGGATAAATCATCATCGGATTGTGTTCGGGGTTCACGTCGGTGATTTCTTCGTACATGTCGAAGAGGTTGCCGTAACGTTGACGAACCACGTCAACGCCCAGACGGTTGATGGCATCGCCGAAGTCGAGGAATACGGCAAGACCGGTATTGTTTACGCCATAACCCTTGTCGCAACGTTCTTTGGCAGCGCGGCTGGCAACGTCACGCGGAACGAGGTTACCGAATGCCGGATAACGGCGTTCCAGATAGTAGTCGCGGTCTTCTTCAGGAATATCTTTTCCTTGCAGTGTGCCTTCCTGCAGTTTCTTGGCGTCTTCCAGCTTCTTCGGAACCCAGATGCGGCCGTCGTTACGCAGAGATTCGGACATCAGAGTCAGCTTGGACTGCTTGTCACCGTGAACCGGGATACAAGTGGGGTGAATCTGTACGTAAGCGGGGTTGGCAAACCAGGCACCTTTACGGTAGCAAGCCATTGCAGCAGAGCAGTTACATGCCATTGCATTGGTAGAAAGGAAGTAGGCATTGCCGTAACCACCGGTAGCGATTACCACGGCGTGGGCGGCAAAACGTTCCAATTTACCGGTAACGAGGTTCTTGGCGATGATACCGCGGGCGCGTCCGTCAATGAGGACAACGTCTTCCATTTCGTAGCGTGTGTACAGTTTTACGGTACCTACGTTCACCTGGCGGCTCAATGCAGAGTATGCACCCAGCAGCAGCTGCTGTCCGGTCTGGCCTTTAGCGTAGAAAGTACGTGATACCTGGGCACCACCGAAAGAACGGTTGTCCAGCGTACCGCCGTATTCGCGGGCGAAGGGAACACCTTGTGCAACGCATTGGTCGATAATATTGTTGGATACTTCGGCCAGACGGTAAACGTTGGCTTCGCGGGCGCGGTAGTCGCCACCCTTTACTGTATCGTAGAACAGACGGTACACAGAGTCACCGTCGTTTTGGTAATTCTTGGCAGCATTGATACCGCCCTGCGCAGCGATGGAGTGAGCACGGCGCGGAGAGTCCTGAATGCAGAAGTTGAATACTCTGAACCCCATTTCGCCCAGAGAAGCGGCAGCACTGGCACCGGCAAGTCCGGTTCCTACTACGATGATGTCCAGACGACGTTTGTTGGCAGGGTTTACTAATTTTTGGTGAGCCTTATAATTGGTCCATTTCTCAGCCACCGGTCCTTCCGGTATTTTAGAATCTATCTTAGTCATAATGCAATTTACAATTTAGTCATTTACAATTTGAATTTAGCAAGCGCCGCACAATGATTTTGCAAAGAATACGACAACTACCAGAGCGAAGCAGAGGACAACGATAGTAGAATAGATGTTGGAGATACATTTCCAACGGTTAATCCATACTTTGTTGTTCCAGCCCAAAGACTGCATGGAGCTCCAGAAACCGTGAGTGAGGTGGAACCACAATGCGCCCAGCCAAACGAGGTAAAGCACTACGAATACCGGATTGCTGAATGTGTTTTGAATGTGATGGACACCATTGGCTGCATATGCCAGCGTGAGGGTGTCGGCATGCATGCCCATGTTGTGCATCAACTCGGGAAGCTGCATTTTAGCCCAGAAGTTTACCAGGTGCAGACCCAAACCTACGATTACGATGATACCCAGTACGAGCATGTTCTGAGAAGCCCATTCCACAGTCTTGGGCTTTTCTGTAACGGCATAGCGTTCGCTACCACGTGCCTTACGGTTCTGCATAGTCAGCCAGAAAGCGTAGATGATGTGGATGATGAATAAGGCCGCCAGACCTGCCGTGGCCACCAGCGCGTACCAATTTGCTCCCAGGAACTCACAAACCATGTTGTAGCCATTAGCCGAGACTAATGCTACCAGGTTCATCGCCATGTGAAATGTCAGAAACAGGACAAGGGCGATACCGGTAACGCTCATCACCACTTTCCTTCCTACAGATGAATTACTTAACCACATAAATGATTGAATTTAAGTTATTTAATAGTTTGAAAATTTGTTCTATCAGGATACTTCTGTAAATGTCTCGCAAAAATAGGAGAAATCCAGCGATAAAGCAAGCGATTAAAGAAATAATTCCGTAATCCGGCAGAATGCGAAGTTTGTTCTCAGCGCGCGGGGTGTGTCTCCGAAAGGGTCTTTGCAGAAGTGGGCAAACTTTTCCACATTCTTCATCTTGTCGTAGTTCTGCATGACGAAATACCGAAAGTTTTATCTATTTATCCTATCTTTGCGTCAAACTAATATGAAGGACTTATGAAGAAGGCTGTTTTTTTTGTATTTTTTATGTGCCTTGTTGTATCCGGTCTTTTGGCACAGAATTGGGATATCAACACCTTGCATCGGGTTAACAGTTGGGATGGTAAGTTTGTCCGTAACTATAATAAGCTGATTTCGCGTTCGGAGCCATACATCGCTGTCGGTGTTCCGGTGGCGATGGCCGTTGCCGCCTGGATAAAACATGACAAAGGCTTGCTGAAGGATGCGGTTTATGTGGGCACAAGCGTGGCCGGAGCTTTTGTTGTGACATACGGAATGAAGCATCTGGTGGGTCGTGAGCGCCCGTACGACAAATATCCCGACAGAGTGCATGCATATAGCCGTGAAGGCAGCCCGTCTTTCCCTTCCGGACATACGGCGACGGCTTTCGCCCTTGCCACTTCTCTCAGTGTAAAGTACCCTAAATGGTACGTGATAGCTCCGTCTGCCTTGTGGGCGTGTTCCGTGGGAGTTTCCCGCATGAATGAAGGGGTGCACTATCCGTCGGACGTACTGGCGGGGGCGGCGATTGGCGCGGGATGCGCCGTAGTCAACGTCTACGTTAACCGCTGGCTGAATAAATGGCTGTTTGCAGACTGATACGGGAGGGTTTGACAGACACTTGTGCCTGTCAAACGGGTATATTGCTATCGTATGATGGTGCTGTAGATGTCTTCGTTCAACACCTTTAAGGCTTGCTGCACGCTGTTGTTCGTGGTGTTCATCACCCGGAAGTACTCGTTCATGTCCCATAGGTCGCGGGCTATCAGGGCTTTGAGCTGTGTTTTGATAAGCGGCAGGGATTGGCTGTACTGCTTCTCGTCGAACTTGATTTTTTCCTTTTCTGCCAGGGTGCGTATCTCCGTCAGGAAGTTGTCGTCTATCTCGAACTTTCCGTCGAAGGTTTCGAACTTCTTGTATTTTCCCTGCAACTCTTTCCGGTGCTTCTCTATGTAGCTCGTAGTGGCTTTGATAACCACCCCTTTGGCCACAAGATTGCGGTGATAGTCTGTGTACTGGGTGGTGTCGATGGGCACGAAGAAGTCGGGCATGATGCCTCCGCCTCCGTAGACGGTACGTCCCATACGCTTGGTCTGCGCCTTCAGGGAGTCGGCAAAGTGGATGCTGTCCGCATGAATCATTTCTCCGTGGTTGAAGCGGTCTATCAGTTCCTGGTTGTATTTCTTCTGGTTGTTTTCGCCGGTCGGACGGCTGTCAAGGTTGGCGGTGCTGTCGTAAGGCTTCTGAATGCAGCGGCCCGAGGGAGTATAGTAGCGGGCTATGGTCAGGCGAATCATGGAACCGTCCGGCAGGTCGATGGGACGCTGTACAAGTCCCTTGCCGAATGTACGGCGTCCTACTACCACACCTCTGTCCCAGTCTTGGATGGCTCCGGTCACGATTTCGCTGGCAGAAGCGGAGTACTCGTCTACCAATACGATGAGGCGGCCGTTCCTGAAGTTGCCCGTACCCTTGGCAAAGAAGTCGCTGCGGCGTGCGGCTCTTCCTTCGGTGTAGACGATGAGTTCCTTTTGTTTCAGAAACTCGTTGGCAAGGTCGATGGCGGCATTCAGATATCCTCCTCCGTTTCCTTGCAGGTCGAGGATAAGGTCTTTCATTCCTTTCTTCTGCAGTATTTTCAAGGCCTTTGCAAACTCTTCGGCGGTGGTGGCTCCAAAGCGGTTGATGCGTATATAGCCAGTTTGGGGCTGTATCATGTAAGAGGCGTCCAGACTGAGAATGGGAATTTTGTCACGCTTCACGGTGAAGTATAATGCATCATCCACGCCACGGCGCACGACGGTCAGTTTCACCTCCGAGTCTTTCGGTCCGCGCAGGCGGCTCATGATGTCTTCCGTGCTCATTTTTACTCCGGCAATGGCGCTGTCATTGACGGCTACGATACGGTCGCCGGCAAGGATACCCACCTTCTCGGAGGGGCCGTTGCTGACGGGTTGTATCACGAGCAGCGTATCTTCCATCATCTGAAATTGTACGCCGATACCCTCGAAATTGCCTTGCAACGGTTCGTTCATCTTTTTCACTTCTTCGGCATTGTTGTAGGTGGAGTGCGGGTCGAGCTGCGCCAGCATCTTGATGATGGCTTCTTCCACCAGCTTGTCTTCATCCACCTTGTCCACATAAAGGTTGGTGATGGCAAACTCTGCCATTTGCAGTTTGCGCAGGGCTTCATTATTATTCGGCTTTTGCGCTTGCGCCGTCACTGCGCATATACATATTATAATTGTAAATAGTTTCTTCATCATTTCCATTTTGGTTCTTAATCCCTAATTCTTGATTTCCATTCCTTCGGGTATGAACATACTGATGTCCTTTCCGTATTGCAGCAGTTCGCGCACGATGGTGGAGCTGACGCAGGTAAGTTCCGGCTCGGTGAAGAGCAGGATGGTTTCTATGCCGGTCAGCTTGCGGTTGATGTCGGCAATGGTTTCCTCGTATTCAAAATCCTTCACGGTGCGTATGCCGCGTATGATCAGGCCGGCGTCTACCTGCCGGGCAAAGTCGATGGTCAGGCAATCGTATGACTGCACGATGATGCGCGGCTCGTTCCGGTAGTAGTCCCGTATCATCTGCTCGCGCTTTTCCAGGGGGAAATACGTGTTCTTGTTTTCGTTGATGCCTATGCCTATGACGATTTCGTCGATGAAGGTCAGCGCACGGCTCACTACCGAAGAGTGTCCGATAGTAAACGGGTCGAATGTTCCCGGAAAGATAGCTCTTCTCATGATGCCAAATCTTCTTCTATAACCAAGTTGTTGATAATAAAGTTTTGCCGCTCCATGGTATTTTTGCCCATGTAGAACTCCAGCAGCTCTTTTACGAGGTCGGTCTTGCGCAGCGACACTTGCTCCAGACGCATGTCCTTGCCGATGAAGTGGCGGAACTCGTCGGGCGAGATTTCTCCCAGACCTTTGAACCGTGTGATTTCGGGATTGGGTCCCAGCTCGTCAATGGCTTTCACACGTTCCTCCTCGGTGTAGCAATAGCTTGTCTTCTTCTTGTTGCGCACGCGGAAGAGCGGGGTTTGCAGGATGTATACATGTCCCTTCTTTATCAGGTCGGGGAAGAACTGCAGGAAGAATGTGATAATCAGCAGGCGGATGTGCATGCCGTCCACATCGGCATCGGTGGCTACGATGACTTTATTGTAGCGCAGCGTCTCTATGCCGTCTTCTATATTCAAGGCCGCCTGGAGCAGGTTGAATTCTTCGTTTTCATAAACCACCTTCTTGGTGAGTCCGTAGGAGTTTAGCGGCTTGCCGCGCAGGCTGAATACCGCCTGTGTATTCACGTCGCGGCTCTTGGTGATGGAGCCGCTGGCCGAGTCTCCCTCGGTGATGAAGATACACGATTCGGCCTCCTGGTCCTTGCCTTTGCCGTCACTCAGGTGGTAGCGGCAGTCGCGCAGCTTGCGGTTGTGCAGGTTGGCTTTCTTGGCACGTTCACGTGCCAGCTTGGTGACACCGGCAATGGCTTTGCGCTCTTTCTCGGAGTCTTGTATCTTTTGCAGCATCACTTCGGAGACGAGCGGGTTCTTGTGAAGGTAGTTGTCCACTTCCGTCTTGATGAAGTCTCCCACGTATTTGTTTACTGTGGGGCCGGCGGGTTTGCCTTCCTGCGGCACGGCGGGCCACATGTTGTTGCTTCCCAGTTTCGTTTTGGTCTGGCTCTCGAACATGGGTTCCTCCACGTCGATGGCGATGGCGGCTACCAGGCCGTTGCGTATGTCGGCATACTCCTGGTTCTTGTTGTAGAACTCCTTGATGGTACGGGCAATGTGCTCCTTCAGGGCAGTCTGGTGTGTACCGCCTTGGGTGGTGTGCTGTCCGTTGACAAAGGAGTAGTACTCTTCGCCGTATTGGCTGGTGTGCGTGAAGGCTATCTCGATGTCTTCTCCTTTCAGGTGTATGATGTCGTAAAGGCCTTCGCTGGTCATGTTGTCTTTCAGCAAGTCCTCCAGTCCGTGGCGGGAAACTATGCGCTGTCCGTTGTAAATAAAGGTAAGCCCCGTATTCAGGTAGGTGTAGTTGCGCAGCAGCGTTTCTACAAACTGGTTCTGGAAGGAATAGTTGTAGAAGAGCGTGTTGTCCGGCTCAAAGAAGATATAAGTTCCGTTTTCTTCCGTCGAATCCTCGGTTGCGTCGCTCAACAGCGTTCCTTTTTCAAAGATGGCGGTGCGTACCTTGCCGTCGCGGTAGCTGCGTACCTCGAAACGGTTGCTCAGCGCATTGACCGCCTTGATACCCACACCGTTCAGCCCGACGCTTTTCTTGAAAGCCTTGCTGTCGTACTTTCCTCCGGTGTTCAGCTTGCTGACCGCCTCTATCAGCTTGCCTTGCGGAATGCCTCGGCCGTAGTCGCGCACGCTGACGCGCAGATTGTCTTCTATAGTCACTTCTATGCGTTTTCCGGCACCCATCTTGAACTCGTCGATGCTGTTGTCCATCACTTCTTTCAGCAACACATAGATGCCGTCATCGTTCTGTGAGCCGTCGCCCAGGCGACCGATGTACATACCGGAACGGACACGGATATGCTCCATGTCGTCCAGGTGGCGGATGTTGTCGTCGGTATATGATACTGTTGGTTCGCTGAATTGCAGACTACCATTGATATTCAGTTCTTCTTCCATGGAATTTTGATTGTTAGGGATACTTGGTCATTTGTCTTTCTGCCTTAAGTTCTTTTCCGTTTTCTTGGTATATGCCTCGCCTTTGGGCAAAAGATATTCAAATAGAACGGTGTCATCTACTATTTGGACATGAAATATAAAGAACGCCCGATAACTGCCTATGCGGATATGGTAACAGCTTTTCGGCTGATTTTATAAATGATTTGGAGAAGGAGGCTTTCATATTCCAAGCCATTTACGGAACTGCTCCTGTTCTTCTTCGCTTGCCGGAGAGAGTCCCTCCGGATCGGTTTTTATCAATTGCTGATAGGTGGCGGAGTCGTCAATGTCTTCCACATCTTTGGCTATCAGGTTTTCGATATATTTCTTCAGATTCATTCCATTGGCAGCTGCTTTTATGGAAAGATATTTGAATACATTCTCGGGTATATCAATCACTTTTCTTTTCTTGGGCATTATTGTGGCTTCCATATCTCTTCTTTTTGTTTCTTCGCAAATATATAATTTATATATGATATATACAAAAGGAAGGTCTTGTGTTTATTGAAAGTTCACATACTCCAAAGGACTATGCCATCTGCGGTTATCCTATCTCCTTCACAAAGCATCTTCTCCTCTTGTGCTGTTCCGTCCTGAAGTACTCCCATTGCGCCTGTACCTTGCCGTTCAGCTCCAGCTCCGGATTGCTTTCGGCATACTCGAAACCAAGTTGCTGGTAGACGGGGATAAGGTCGGAGAACAGCAGTGCATTGACGCCCTTGTTCTGGTATTCCGGTTTTACGGCAACCAGCAGCAAATCGAGCATCTTGGGATATTTCTTCAAGAAGATGGTCTTGGCCAGGTGATACCAACCCATAGGAAGCAGGCGCCCGTGGGCTTTTTGCAACGCTTCGGCGAGTGACGGCATGGAAATGCCTACGGCAAGCAGCTGGTCATCGGCATCGGTAATCAGAGTCACCATGCGTAGGTCGAGGATGGGCAGGTACATCTTGACGTATTGGTCAATCTGCCGTTGGCTCAGTGCAGAATAGCCATAGAGTGGCTGATAGGCTTCGTTCATCAGTTCGAAGATGGCCTGACCGTAGTCTTGGGCAATCTTCTTGGCAGATGTGTATTTCTTTACCTTGAGGTTATACTTGCGCCGGATGAGGTCGGAGATGCGCTTGTGCTTGTCGGGTATGGCGTCGGGAATGTAGATTTTGTACTCCACCCAATCGGCATCCTTCTCAAAGCCCATGCGTTCCAGGTGCTGCGGGTAGTAGGGATAGTTATAAATGGTGGCCATGGTGCCCAGTTGGTCGAATCCCTCGACAAGCATGCCTTCGGCATCGAAGTCGGTGAATCCCAGCGGGCCTTGTATATACGTCATTCCCCGTTCTTTTCCCCATTCTTCCACGGTGCGTATCAGGGCATCGGATACTTCCGCATCGTCGATGAAGTCTATCCACCCGAAGCGTACTTCCTTCTTGTTCCAGGTTTGGTTTGCCTTGTGGTTGATGATGGCAGCTACACGTCCTACGATTTTACCTTCCCGATAGGCCAGAAAATAGTCGGCTTCACAGAATTCGAATGCAGCGTTTTTCTTCTTGTTGAAGGTATTGAGCATGTCGTCGAAAAGGTCGGGGACGGAATAAGGGTTGTTTTTGTATAGCAGGTAGTTGAAGCGGATAAAGCGCTCCAGTTCCCGTCGTGTGGTAACTTTCTTGATTGTAATTGCCATAATTGTTCAATATTGGGTTCGCAAAGGTAATGCAAACTGAGAGCAGAACAAAATAAGCTTGCTTATTTTTTATGCCCTGTGTCAGAGGTTGCATATCAGTACAGCCATGTAGGCCGCGTAGCAGAGCATCAGAATGCTTCCTTCGATTCGGGTAATGGTGCGTTTCCCGAAGAACAAGCCGAACAGCCAGAGCAGGATGCCCGCCCCCACGAGTACCCACAAATCGAGATTGGTGATGCCCGTCAGACGCATTGGGGTGATGGAAGCCGAACAGCCCAGCACGAAGAATATGTTGAAGAGATTGCTTCCGATGGCGTTCCCGATGGCTATTTCGGGGTTTTTCTTCAGGGCGGCTACGATGGAGGTGGCAAGTTCGGGCAGTGATGTGCCGCCTGCCACGAGCGTAAGGCCTATGACGGATTCGCTGACGCCCAATCCGCGGGCTATGCCGCCGGCGCCGTCTACAAAGAAATTGCCCCCGATGATGAGTCCGGCAAGTCCGCCGAGAATGTATAGGGCAGACTTCCACACCGGCAGCAGCCTGATTTCATCCTCTTCCTGCAGGGGCTCCTTTTCGGGGTTCGTCGTGTCTCCGTCCCTTTTTGCGATGGCAAAGGTGTAACTCAAGAAAATGGCAAAGAAGCACAGCAGCAGCAGTCCGTCGGCAATGCCGAGCATGTTTTCCTCACTGCCGTCCAGAAAGACGTCGTTGGCGCAAATCAGCAGGGCGACGGACGAAAGTATACAAAGGGGGATTTCGCGTTTCAGCGTATTACGGGTGATGACTATCGGAGCGAAAAGGGCCGTACAGCCCACAATCATCAAGGTATTGAATATGTTGCTTCCCACCACATTGCCGATGGCGATGTCTGCGCTGCCTTTCAGGGCGGAGGATATGCTGACGGTGAGTTCCGGTGCGGAAGTGCCGAAGGCGACAATGGTAAGCCCGATGACGATGGACGGTATGCGGAAACGTTTGGCAACGGATGCGGCGCCGTCTGTCAGCCCATTGGCGCCCAGAAGAATGAGGAGCAGTCCTCCGACAAGAAGCAATATATCCATAGGTGTGTTGATTTTGGGTGCAAAGATAGTGCAAACTGAATGCAGAACTGCCATGTTTGCAAAGAAAAGTTATGTCGATTAGGGTAGGAAGTTAAAAACATTCCGTATGTTTGAAGCATTTATTGAGTATGTTTGCATAATTAAAGAATCAAATAAAGAAGTTTATATATGAAAGTAATCCGTGCTTTCTGTCTCTGTTGGCTGTTGATGCTGGCAGGAGGAGTGTCAGCTCAGCTGGTAGATAAAGTGCTCAGTGTTTTGGATGAAGACAGTGTGAATACTGTTACAGTAGTAAAGGCCGACTCCGATTCGATTCAATTGTCGCTCATCAGGCAGGAATTGGAAGCAGCCCGGCTGAACGAAGCGGATCTGCGGATGGAAATGGAGCAGATGAAGCTGGCGAGCTATGCGGCCGATTCGGTGAAGTTGGCATTGCAGAAACAACGCATTGATTCGTTGCGGACGGTGACGCCTGGTATTCCGGTGGTGGTGGAGAAGGACACTTTGTTCTATCTGTATGCCAAGCGTGGAGGGCATACGCCTCAACAGCGGGCCAAAGATGTAAGCAACGTCATCGAAGCATTGGGCACGCGTTTCAATCTGCGTCCGGACTCTGTTTATTTAGAGAGTACGGATATTGTTACAGACTTGATGTATGGCGAAAAGGTCATCATTTCCTTTCAGAAAACTCAAACTACGCATTCAGAAGCTGAAGGATACCAAGCTGAAACCGATCTCTATTCAGGATTATGAATTGCTGGATACGCAGAAGCAGGTCAACCTGCTGGTGTTTGTTGCCAACCTGGTGCGTTATGTAGTCATGCTGTTGCAGCTGCTGCTGACGGTTCCGTTATTATTCTCCATTTTCCCTCAGACCAAGAGCTTGGCTTATACATTATTCTCCTACATCTGGAATCCTATAAAGATCATCTTGAATGGAATAGCCGACTATATACCCAATCTGTTCACTATCTTTGTGATATGCTATGCGGTGAAGTACCTGGTCAGACTGGTGCGTTATCTTGCCAATGAGGTGCAGGCTGAACGGCTGAAGATAAACGGCTTCTATCCGGATTGGGCCATTCCTACCTATCATATTGTGCGCTTCTTGCTTTATGCGTTTATGATTGCCATGATTTACCCTTATCTGCCGGGTTCCAAGTCGGGAGTCTTCCAGGGAATCTCCGTGTTTGTCGGCTTGATTGTTTCGCTCGGTTCCAGTACGGTTATCGGCAATATCATTGCAGGACTGGTCATAACCTACATGCGGCCTTTCAAGCTGGGTGACCGCATCAAGCTGAATGACACTACTGGTAACATCATTGAGAAAACACCGCTCGTCACCCGCATCCGTACTCCGAAGAATGAGGTGGTGACCATTCCGAACTCTTTCATCATGTCTTCCCATACGGTCAATTACAGCCAGTCTGCCCGTGAGTATGGATTGATTATCCATTCGGAGGTCAGTATTGGCTACGATGTTCCGTGGCGGAAGACACATCAGCTGTTGATAGAGGCTGCATTGAATACTCCTGGAGTGATAGATGATCCCCGTCCGTTTGTATTGGAGACTTCCCTTCAGGATTATTATCCGGTTTATCAAGTGAATGCCTATATCAGGGATGCCAACAGCCTTAGCCAGATTTATTCTGATTTGCATCAGAATATCCAGGATGTCTTTGACGAGGCAGGCATCGAAATCATGTCTCCTCACTATATAGCTACGCGTGACGGCAGTGAGACGACCATACCCAAGGATGACTTACGGGAGAAAAAGCAGTAAGGGAGCCGGTTATCGTGCCAGTAAAATCTCTGCAAACGGTACGTAGAACATAAACATCCTCCATTCCTTTGTCTGGAAATCATAAGTTTCGATGAAGTCGCCTTCACGATAGCCTGCAAACTGCACGTAGAGTTTCCTTGTCTGCCCGTCCTTGGAGTAGTACATGGCAGCGGAGCGTACGGCGTTGGGGTAGGTGGCGAAAGGCTCTTTCAAGTTTCCGGCAGTAGTATCCCATAAGCAGAATTGCGTATCTCCACCATTGGCACGGGAAACGATATAGCCTCCTTTGCATTGCAGGCTGTTTGGGTTTTCGGGGGATGGTTCCATAATCCGGAAAGGTATCAAGGCTTCGGCCTTGATGGGGTCGTAGCAGTGCATCTTTTCTTTGGCGATGTCTATCACGACGGGCGAGAAGGTGCCGTCGCCGTTGTTGGCCGAGAGCAGCATGTGGGCGTCGGCTATCACGCCCGGATAGCGTGAGAGGGATTCGGGCTTCAGTCCATCCGGTAATGGTATTTCGGGAGTATGTATCGGTGGCATATTCAACCGGGTATATACCGGATAAGAGATGCTACAGTAGGTGAGGAGCTTATCTCCGGCCATTTCCAGGGAAACAGTGTTGTTGAAGTCCGAGCAGATGGTAATTGCGTTACGTTCTACCGGGTTACACCAATAGTGCATGCAGAGGTCGTATCCGTCGATGAAACTACTGCCGTCTTTCTCCCGTATCCCGCAGAGGATGTTGGTGCCGGGGATGTTGGCGGCAAGGCAGAAATCTTCGCCGTCATGGAACTGGATTACTTCCGATATTTCTTGTGTTGCCAGGTCGATACGGGTGATGCCGCGGGGAACGGTCGGTGTGTAAATGGCGTGGGAGTTGGTGATACCGTAGAGATATGGTTCTTCGGGGGATTGTCCGTCGGCTACCGAAATCTGGCCGAGAGGCTGAAGCTGTCCTGCCCGTTCCAGGAACATTTCTACCCGTGAGGCGGGCCAGTGTCCGGGGGCAAGGAAAGTAATGCTGTTGGTGGTTTGCTCTGTGGTAACGGCGCGTGTGTAGCGTGAATACCCTTCGGGAAAGAGAGGATTGTCGGCTATCGGCCAGTAGATGTCCAATATGATTTGGTCGTTGCTCTGCAAGCCGTCGGCTTTGACGGTCACGGCATCACCGGGATTGAAGGTCTTTCCGGCATCGGATATGGTGATATTGGTCACAAAAGCGGGTTGTTTCTCTTTGTCGTCATCACTGCAAGCGGCAAGTAGCAGGCTGATTAGTAGCAGGAAGTGTATCTTCTTCTGGAAAAATCCTCCTACGAAACATGGTCTTCTGCTTCGTGGGAGGAAAGTGGTTGTTCGGCAGGGCTTCGGGGGAATGCGCCTGCTTGCGTGCCGGCTTGGATTATTTGCTGCGCGTCACCGTGTGCAATACATTCCCTTTCTTGTCAATCATGCGCAGTTCCAGTGTCTTTTTGCTGGCCGATACAATGGAGAAACCCGGTTCGGGGCTGCAGAATACGGTCCCTTCGATGGGCTTCACCTTGCGGGCGAGCGAACCGGCAGAATTGGTGATATAGTCGATGTCGTTGCCTGCCACGCGTACGTGCTGGAAGTTGTGGATGTGCCCGCAGATGTACATATCCACCTTGTGCTTGCGCAGGATGGGATCGAGACGTGCCTGCATATCCGCGCGTTCGCTCTCGTCCTTCGGGGTTTCGGCATAGATGGGATGGTGTCCGGCAACGATAACCCAGTCCTCTTTGGCGGCAGTCAGTACGGAATCTATCCAGGAAAGTTGTTGCTGGTAATCCTGCTTGCAGGCATCGGGATAGGTCTCGCTTTCGTTGCGGTATTTGTCAATCATCGGGGCGGTGTCTACCCAAAGGATGCGGATGGTAGCGCCGTTGTCCTCGAACGTCTTGGTATAATAACGGGCGGGCATGGTCCAGCGGCGGCTGATATTACTGTAGTCGAGCACAGCCTGCGTATTGCCGCGGTATTCGTGGTTGCCCAGCAGGGGGAACCAGTCTATCATCAGCTCCGGGTGGCTGTAAATAAGTTCGTAGTTGGTCATCCAAAGCGGGTCGTTCACGCTACGTACGCCTTCAAAGTGGTGTACATCGCCGGTGGCAAGAACGAATTCGGGGCCTACTTCTTCTGCCATTTGTCCCATCAGTTCGGCGATGGGCTTTTGGTCGTAGTAGCCGTTACGGCCGAGGTCGTTGGCTACGTAGAAGTTGAACTTCTTGTCGAAGATGGAGTAATCGGTGATTTGGGCAATGGCTGCGTTGCCAAGTAGGGCAATAAACAGTAAAAGGAATATTTTCTTCATTGTCATTATTAAATTGTTGAGTAGTTAATGTTGATAACTTGTTGAGATAGAATTCGCTGTTTAAAAATTAATCTTCACTCCCGCATTCACTTTCACGCCGTAGTATTCTGCCTGCATGGTACGGTCTTTTGTGCCCTGGTAGTAGCGTAGCGGCTGGTTCAGCAGGTTGTTGGCTTCGGCGTAGAAGGTAGTCTTGAACTTCTTTCCGAAGGTATAGCTGGCGTTTACGTCCATATAGTTCACCTTGTCGTAGTAGCGGTCGTAGAAGGTGCTTTCTCCCATTTCGTCGATGAAGTCGGAAGCCAAGTTATAGCTCAGGCGCAGATTCAGACCGCCTTTCTCAAAGTATAGGGAAGCATTTGCGGTATGCTCCGGAGAGCCTGGCATGCTCAAGTCTTTCTCATTCTCGCGGCCTTCGAAGTTGAAGTCTTCCACACGGGAGTGGGTGTAGGTGTACGTTCCGTAGAAACCTACACATTTCAGAGCGGGAGCAATAAAGCTGAAGTCGCGCTGGTAGGATAACTCTACCCCTACCAGGTTGGCGTTGCCCGCATTCTTGGGTTGGGTGAAGCGGGTGTAGGTGTTACCCTGGTATTCGTAGTTGGTGCTCACCTGGTCTACGATGAAGTCGTCTATCTTCTTGTAGAAGATGCCGGCGCTTATCAGACCGATGCTGCGGAAGTAGTAGTCGGCACTCAAGTCGAAGTTGTAGGAGACGGTAGGTTTCAGCTCCGGGTTTCCGATGGTGATTTCGTTGTCGGAACGCTTGATGTTCACACTGGGCACGAGGGCCGAGTATTTGGGGCGTGACAAGGTTTGGGTAAACGAACCGCGCACTTTGAAGTCATCGTTTACATTCCACTTTACGAGCAGCGACGGCAGGAAGTTGATGTAGCTGTTGCGCTGACGGTCGGTCTTGCTTGTGAGGTCTTCGTCGGCATCGTAGGTGCGTCCCGTATAGGCAAGGTTGGTGTTCTCTATGCGGAGTCCGGTCACCAGTTCCACGTCTTTTGTCAGTTTTTGGTCGAAGCGGAGGTAGCCGGAAGTCACGGTTTCGCGGGCGTTGAAGTTTCCGGCAAGTTCTTCCTGCACCTGCTCTTTCTCAAAGAGGGAAGCGTTGTTCAAGTCTAAAGAGCCGGTGTATTCCTTGCTGGCGTAGATGCCTGCCTGGTATTTGTTGTTGGGCATGAAGTTCTTGTTGGTCTGGTCCACTGTATTTGCCAGGCTGTTCGTCATGAAGGCGTCCTCGTCCAGAGGAGAGTATTCGTAGAAGTCCACTTCTTTATCCTTGGTCTTGCGTACTACCTTTGCGCCGAACTTCAGCTTGTTGCCGTTCTTGAAGGGAAGTTTGAAGTTGGCGGAGAACTTCAGGTCCTGCTCCTTGATGTCTTCCTGCTGTTCCGTCAGCTCTTTCAGGCTGAATTCATCGTTCAATGTCATGGTAGAGCCTGTTTTGGGGCTGGCAAAGGGTTGGCGTTCGTCGCTCAGGTCCATGTCGAACTTCTGTTTCTTCAGTTGGAAGTCGATGTAGCGTTCGTTGGGACGTTCTTCGCTGGCTTTGGCATAGCTGGCGTGCCAGTCCATGGAGAGGGCGCCGAAGAGGTGTTCGCCGCCGAGGGCAAAGTCCATGGTGCGCTGGCGTTCCAGGCGGGCGTTACGGTTGTCCGGCGTACCGGCTTTGGTCTGTATGCGTACGGTGGCGTTGCCGTCGGGGTCAAGGTCTTTCAGCGTGGTACGGTAGCGGTTCTCCCAGTCGTTGCGGTTGTTGAAGATGCCTTTGAAGGTCAGTTTGTGGTTGGCATTGATGTCCCAGTCCAGTGCGGCAGAGTAGCTTTGGCGTTCGCGGGTGACGTAGTATTGGCGGATTTGGTAGTCGTTGACGTACGTCTTGCCGTTGTCATCCTGCTCCCACACGAATTCGGTGTCGTAGGAACCGGAAGGTGAGTTCTGATAGGAGGCCGATACAATCAAGCCGAGTTTGTCGTTGAAGAAGCGGTCGCCGTAGGTGAAGCCAAGGTTCAGTTGCGCCTTTTCGCTCACCCAGTTGTAGCCGGTTCCGGCGGTGGCGGCAATGGTACGCTTGTAGGGGGAGTTCTTGGTGACGAGGTTGATGCTGCCGCCGATGGCGTCGCCGTCCATATCGGCGGTTACTACCTTGTTCACTTCGATGGTCTGAATCATGTCTGCCGGAATGAGGTCGAGCTGTACGTTGCGCGTATCGCCTTCGGCAGAGGGAACGCGGTTGCCGTTGATGGTGACGGAACTGAGGTCGGCACTCGTGCCCCGCACTTGCCCGAAGCGTGCCTCGCCTTGGTCGTACTGCACGTTGATGCCGGAGATGCGTTTAAGGGCGTCACCGATGTTGGAGTCGGGGAACTTGCCTACCTGGTCGGCAGAGACTACATTCGTAATCCCCATGTTGTTTTTCTGTGAGTTGATGGCACGGCGCTGTCCCTGGAAGGCGCCGCCTACCACCACTTCCTGCAACTCCACACCTTCGTTCAGCACGACGTCTTTTTCCAGTGTACGGCCTGCGGGGATGGTGATTTTCAGTTCTACGGGAGAGTAGCCCACGTAGCTCACCTTTACTGTATAGGTTCCCGGGTCAAGGTTAGAGAAAGTGTAGAAGCCGTTGACGTCGCTCGTCACGCCAGTGTGTAGTTTCTCGATGTAGATGGATGCGCCCGGGAGAGTTTGTTTAGTGGCGTCAATGATACGTCCGCGTACAGTTCCTTGTTTCGTGACATTTGCTTTTTCGTCGGCAATGGCCGTATTGACGGTGGCGGTGAATAGGAGTAAGAATAAGAATGCTCTCAAAATCTGTTTCATACTTGTTATTATCTGTTAATAATCTGCCGCAAAAGTAGAGGGTTGCCGTTACGTGGAGATTGCGGAGCGTTGAAGAACAGATAACGATTCAGTTACAATGAGGTTACATAAATTCTTGGAGGTAGTACCTTTTCGGCGGTATCTCCCTTTGCCGTCATCTGGCAGACTGACGCTAAAGATGCACGAGATGTACATCTCGGACTGTATGAGATGTACATATCGAGCAACATGAGATGTACATCTCGTGCAGGGGAAGGTATAGGGGTTGGTGTCTTATCCCGTAGCCTGGCAGCGGATAAGTACCTTCTTCTCGTCTGCCAGAGTAGTGGCAAAGAGATAAGTGTCTCCCCCTTCGGCCAGCTTCAGGCGTTTGCGCAGTTCGGCCACGGTGGCGGGGAAGTTGCGTACGGTGAGGTTCGCCTTTTTCTCGGCGGCTAGCATCTCTTTCACTTCTTTCTTGCCGAAGCCGCAGGAGGAGGTAATCCGGAACTTGCGGCCGGGGAAGTCGGGAAGGAGGCTGTCCGAAGTGTAGAGGTGGCTGTTGGGATGCAGTTTTTCCACCTTGTACGATGAGGAGAGGCTACGGAACGCTCCGGCTTTCAGCACGGAGGCATTCGGTTCGTAGAGGTATGATTTCAGTTGAGGGGTGCAGGGGCATGCGCACTCTTTCTCTTGTCCGCGGGTGAAGACGAGGGCTTGGGGAGCCGGGGCGGAGGTGAAGTTGACGCAATGTATGGGAATGTCGTCTGTAGGCAGTGTTTCGCCTTGCCCCAGCAAGAGCAGCAGCTCCTTGCATTCGTTGCCCACGGAGACGATGTGTGCCTCTCGTACATGCTTCAAATCGTTCAGGGCGAGGGTGAGGTCGAGCATGGGGGAGAGCTTTACCAGTACGTGCCGTGCCTTGCGCAGCAGCAGTTCTTCGAGGGCGGACACATCGGGTTCGCAGTCGCCGATGGCTACGGTCTTTCCGCCGTGTCCGTCGCGGCGGGCAGGGTCTATGAAGATGCAGTCTGCGGGTTCCATCTCTTGCAGATGGCGGACGCTGTCTGCGTGGCACACGGAGATGTGGTTCAGGCCGAGGGCGGGAAAGTTGTGCGCGGCTATCCGGCAGAGTGTTTCCTGGCGCTCTACGTAAGTGGCGTGCTCGAAGCAGGAGGAGAGGAAGGCGCAGTCGATGCCGAAACCTCCGGTGAGGTCGGTAAGGGTGCCGGCCGATGCGGGAGTGCTGTTTTTCGCGTGAGTGCCGGCTTTCGCGGGATGTTCTTGTCCTGTTCTTGGCAGGTTGCCTATGATTTCCGCTTTATATTGTGCCGTCACCTGGGAGGAGCATTGCTCCAGAGAAAGGTGGGCGGGGTAGAGTATGTTCTCGTTCTCGGCCCATGCGGGTATCTTCTCTTTGGCAATCTGCCGGCCTGAAATCTGTGTGATGGCGGCGGGCATGTCTACCGAAGGGTAGCGGCGTGCCTGCAAGGCAAGGCTGCGCACGTCGTCGCGGCGATGCTCGCGGATGAAGCGGAGGGTGTCTTGGGATAAAGGCATGGCTTGGCTTATTTATTCTGATGCAAAGTTATCTCAAAAAGGACAAAGTGGGGCATAAATTCGCAGCTTTCTGTCTGATTATTTTTCAGACACAGATGACGCTGATAATACAGATTAAGAATATTAAAAATCCGCGTCATCTGCGTCATCCGCGTCAAAGCGATAGCAAATTTAAGTTTCCGGACAAGCTGGGGGTGAGAGTTAAGGGATGACCCGGTATCGCTCCTTTGCCGTCTGCCTGCTGACGCGGTTGAAGTGCCACCATTCGCTGGGTAGCGGGCGGAATCCGGCTTCTTTCATTACCTGCCGGAGCAGCAGGCGGTTGGCGCGTTCTTGTTCCGTCAGCTTGCCTTGTGCCACGAGCACGGCTTCTTCTGTGATGTGGGCTTCCCTGCCCAGATGGTCTACCGGGGTGCCCATGGGCAGAGGAGTTCCTTTATCGTCGAGTATGCTGATGTCCACCGCCAATCCGTAGTTGTGCAGGCCGCCGCCGCGTGAGGGGTTGGAGACATAGATGTATTTGGAGGTTCCTTTCACTACGTCCCACATCTTCTGCTGTACGGACAAGGGGCGCGCTGCGTCGTAGACGATGAGGCTGTAGCCGGGGTACTGTTCTTTCAGTAGGCGTTGTGCCCGCTTCAGGCTTTTCATGGCATCGGGGTGCAGGTAGGCTTCTTTCAGGTCTTCGTATAATAGGGTTCCGGTGAAGTTGTCGGCACGGGTGTACATCAGGTCGATGGCGATGCTGCTGTCCGCTTCGGCGATGTTGACGAAACCGAGGGAGTCCAGATAGCGGGCCGTACGGCTTTTGACCGGGGCAGGAGGGGCGGGGGCTTCTTCTATGGAGTCGGAACATGCGGCATCCCTTTCCATTGTGTCCGCGCGTTGTATTTGCCTTTGCGGCGGTTGCTTCCCGCTGCAACCGTGCAGCGCGCAGGCCGACGGCAGCAGTAGCAGGCAGAAGAGGAGTTGTTTCATTTTGCAAGACATATTCCTGTTACAAGGGGCATTTCCGCTACAAGACATTCGCGGCAGTAAGGATTGATTTCATCAGCGCTATGTCCGAACGGACTTCTCCCTGCATCAGGTATTTGTCTTTCCGTCGGCAGGTGGCTTCGTAAATCTCCTTTGCCTTTGCCGCGTCCTTGTCCCGGCAGAGTGCCAGGGCGCAGAGCAAGCGCTGCTTGGAAGACGTCACATCCTTGTATTGCCGGATGTAGGCATTCAGTTCGTCGGTATATAATTCTTCTGCCTGCGCGGTCCTGTTTGTCACCAGGGCGGTGAAGAGCAGTTCGCAAGCGGTTTCCTTTATCAGAAGCCCGATGACTTCGTGCCGGTGGTCCATCACTCTGCCGAACGCGTGGTGGGCGGCTTCCCATTCTTCGAGGTCGAGCAGGCGCGAGGCGTGCATCAAGGCTATGGTGGCTTGCAGGGCATTCTTGTAGTCGATGCCTTCCGCTTGGCCGAACCATTCGGCAGGCATGTCTTTGGGGCGCATGCCCTCCTGCACCAGTGCATTGACGCGTAGCTGGGTGACCAGTGCCTGCTTGCTTTTGCTGTCCTTGAGAAGCAGGCGCATGTTGTCGGCATCGTTGCCGATGCCTCCTATCTTCATGGGGATTCCGTTCATCAGTGCAAGGAAGAGGCCCGTCAGGGAGAACGTCAGGAGAAAGAATTTCAGCAGATAGGGCAGTCCGTCTGCGGTGAGCAGCGGAAGGAAGGCAAGGATGGCGGCCGACAGATTGGCAAGCACTCCGCCCAGGTTGTACAAGGCGGTGGGGATGTATGCCAGAGGCTTTTCGGGCGGGGCAAGCAGGCATTGCCCTCCCGTTCCGGCAATGCTGAAGCGCCTGATGCACAATTTTCCGTCTTTGCGGATGAAGGTAAGGCTGAAGATGCGGAAGGAGACGAAGCGGTAGCCGGTGGCCAGTCCGCAGACAAGATGCCCGCCTTCGTGCAGAATCACTTGCAGGAAGATGGAGAGCAGCAGAAGCAGTATGGCGGCCAGAAAGACTCCTGCCATCTGCAGGGCGCCGAATTCGGAAAACCTGCTGCATACACTGTCGAGCGAGTCTCCTATGACCAGCGTTCTTACGCCTATCATTCCTCCCGCGCCGATACACGCTCCGACTATGAAGCTTCCTGCGAGATTGAGTATTTTCTTCATTCTGGTTCTGTGGTGGCCTCTACCGGTAAGGGCATACCGGCAGAGGGTATTATCCGGTAAACCGGTTTATTTCTTCTTTGCAGAGGGGTCGGGTGTGGGGGCGGCAGGTTGCTTGGTCTCTTTGATGGTGTTGCAGTTGCCGTTGAAGCAGGCGGTGGGTTCCACTTCCAGTTTGCAGGTGTAGATGTCTCCTTCCATCAGGCATCCCGATTTCAGGATGAGTTTGTCCGATATATGTATGTCTCCTTTCAGCGTGCCTTCCAGTATGGCCGAGGCGGAAGTCACCTTTCCCGTCACCTTTCCTTGGGGGCCTACCACCACCGTTTTGTGGCATGTGATGTCTCCTTCGATGGTTCCGTCTATGCGTAGGCTTCCTTCCACGTCCACCGTTCCTTTCAGGATGGTGCCTACGGCTATGGTGGTCAGTTTCAAGGGTTGGGCTGTGGGGCTGAGATACTCTTCGTTGTTGTTCTTCTTCTTGCTAAACATAGTATGGATGATGTTTGAAGTTTGTTGTTTTCCTTGTATTTTCTGCAAAAGTAGGCAAAAAAAACAAATGGTAAAAGAGGGGGATGGAGATTTTTGGGTAGACAGAAAATCTGCCATACTCGGCTTGCGGGAGGCGCCTCTCTCAGGATGGAGAAGATTGCCGGCCGGCTGGCCCGGTATGGCAGAATGAATGAAAGTTGTGGGGAATGTGTCAAAACACCAAAAATATGAAAATCACCCCTGTCACAGATATCTGTAGCAAGGGTAATTTTGTTAAAAAGAGGGTTCTGACACCCTCTTTAGGTGGCGGCTTTACTTCTTCTGACCGTCGCGGATGGGGCGGACGGTAAAGCCGTATGCGTTGTTGGTTCCTTCAATAGGCTTGGTACAGTTTTTAAAATCTCCATCTCTTCTATCAATAGATAATATCAAGCAACTGGAGTTGGCATTATTATCTCCCGTATATTCACCATGAAATCCGGATGTTGCTATATATGTTATTGAAGAGAAGCCTGGAAATGTGCCATAACTTACCTCTTGGTCCTTTACTCCCATATCACGTACTCCGGTAGCGGGAAAATAAAAGCCCTGGTCGTGAATCTGAATTGTCCATCCTTTGAATTTCGTGGATTCCTCTACATTTGGGCCTGCACTTACGGTTTTTTTTCCGCTGGGTTTAGTTGCATCAGTCACTTCCTTCAAATTTACCATATCAAAAAAATCAGCAAAAGCCTTAATAGGCGGAATTTTAAATCCTGCCGGTGAGGGGTCGTATATTGTTTTGATGACATATAGGTTATTAGGGGATTGCTTGTAATATTGGACTTCTTTGCCATAGATAAAGTTAGCGTATCCACTTGTTGTCAACTGTGTATTCCAATAGTTCATGATGGTTCTATTTCCATATGAAGCATTTCTTCCATCATGCCAGTGGCGTCGCTTATAGTTATCAATCTTATTCTGCTCAGTAGCATCATCAGATAGTGGCCGCTGGTGCATAAAAAACTGATATGGAAATCGTATGCTTTCTCCGATACTTCTAGCACTTTCTGATGAAGTGAAACGATACTGCTCAGTAGAATAGAACATTTTGTTTACCATGTCTAATTCTTTGTCAGTATTGTAAGTGTCATCATTGTGAATGCCCGGGAGCATCGGGTCCTTACGTCCCCATTGGTAATAAGTGTTGTCGCCTGCTGCGGATGCTGCAATCTCGGGTTGGGTAAATGTAATGATGCCCTTCTTTTCATCTTTCCCGGGTTGCGATGCTCCGCTGACGGTTAGTGCAATTTCATTATCACCTACTTGTTCGCCATTGGCTACAAAACGTATGAGTATATTTCTTTCAACGTCTTCGACATGTGGCTCGCAATAACCAAGGTTGCAAGGGGCTATGATAAATGGCTTGTCATATTGATTCAGGTTATCATCCGACATTGTATGACAAGATGATTCGTCCCATTTGCGATGGGTAACCCATATATGCCAGTTCCATAAGATACCCTCAGAACCGCGTACGGCAATCACGGCATTGCCTTGGTTGATGCTTTCTTCGGGCACATGGAAAGATACCCAGCCATTATCGTATTTCACCTCTGTTACAAGGTCCGGACTGTCTTGCCATAGTAGTATTGCATCTTCTATTCCTGAAATTTCACCACTTGTAACGGGGTTATCATCATGTTTCACGAACTTTTTGAGTACAAAATTGCGAGTTGCGTCTGAAATAGTATCTATGTCACCTACATACTTGTAAGACGAAGTATCGCTTTCTTTATTATAAGTATTGCCATAGTAAGTCGGAAACTTATAGTAGCCATGGTCATTCACAATATAGCAGTTGGCACTCTCTTGTGCTACCACATTGCGGTCAACCAAATCGTATGGGGCGTCTTTCGAGCCATTTCCTGCATCGGTAATAGTCTTGCCCGGTGTTTGGCCTTCTATAGTGGTTCCTTTCCCGTACAAGAAATTCCGCATGTATGTAAATTGGGATTGGGCAGGCAGGATTATGCTTCCGCTTACGGGCTGCGTCGGGTCGGTATCGTCCGCCCTGCTTTGGGAACCGGTGGCCGGTTTCCAGCCCAGTTCAGGGCTCTCTTTCGATGAATTCCACGTTGTGCCGCCATCAATAGACCACTCAATCGTGAAATCAAGTTTCCTTATTTGCTTTTTCGCGGCTGCTGATTCTGCATTAGCTTGTGCCACCTTCATGTATGCGGCAATACTTACATCATTCAGAACACCGCTGACCGGAAGATATGCTTGTTTTTCTTCATCTGTCATTTCTATGTATAGAGATGGAGAATTAGGATGCGGATTACCTGCGTTCCAAGTTCCTTTATAGCCTCCATTAGGATACAGTGTATTATCCCGGTTGACTTTCAATTCAATCACCGGTGTAATAACGATTCCGGTGGAGTTGATGGAGTAGGTATACTGCTTTCCTATCTCCCATATCCCGTTTTTCGTAAACTCCTTTAGTTTGGCTGTAAGAGTACGTTCCGTATTTGTAAGCTTGTCTGTGAACGAGATTGTTAACTTTGCATCATCCGTGAGTTCTTGGGGAATCATCATGAACGTGTATCCCTTATCGTCACCGTTCAGTATGGTGCCGGGTTTGGTCATGATTTCATTCTTGTCTTTATTCCCGTCCAATGCAGTTTCATTGTCTATACTGAACGTGCGTCCGGCGGTTTCGTCTGTAATGGTCCAGCTAGTTGCTCCTATCGGGTAACTGCCGCTACCATGCACTCCGGAAATCTCTATTTTGGTCACTTTTCCGGCAAGCATCTTTTCGCCGGTTTTTATGGTGACGGCAGTCAGTGCGTGCTTGAAGTTCAATTGCACTGCTCCATTCCGGACGTCTCCCGTGCCGTTTCCGCCACAGTCTGCGGTGGCATACATCAGGTCAATCTGCTTGGTCACGTCTGTAGGAACTGTATAAGTCAGCGTGGGAATACCGGTGGCATCCGCTGCCGAGTGGATGACGGAGGGAGTGGCATCGTCGGCATCAGCCGCGCCTTCTTCGGAAGATGCAGGTGCGGCAGCAGAGTAGGGGGAGTAGGCAAAGAATTTGATATTCTCCGAACCTACCCAGTACAGGGATTTTTCGGATTTCCATTTGCTATCGCTTTCGGTATAACTCACCTTTATGTTGTGGGCAAAGTTGGTGGTCCACTTGTTTGTCTCCTCTTCTCCGGGCCAATCTCCGGTGTAGCATGTCGCCGAGAGTCCGAAGCTATGGTTCTTAAATGTTTCTCCGGTTGTCGTGGTGCCGCGGGTTATAGCATTGGAAGCCGCTGTATCCACAGCAGCTTCCGCAATTTCAGTAACTAAATATAAGGGTTTCCCCCCTTCGGACTGTGTCAGCTTCCGGATGCTTATGTCTTTGTCGGCAACGCGCGTGGCCGCCGAACCATCAGCCCAGCTGCCCGGTGCCGCCACATCGAACGCAAGCATGCCCGAAGCACCCTGATGTCCGTGCTTGTCGAAAGTGTCGTCCGTGCAAGAGGACGACACGGCACAGACCGCAACACCTGCAAGCATACGGAGCATCAGCCCGAAGGATGGTCGAAATATACGAAAATGTCGCATAATCACGTTTCTTTTGATGTTAGTCGATTAGTCCATGTTTGTATTACCATCATTGTTTCCGGTAGTGCCGTTAGCCCACTTTTCTACTTTTACCTCGAAAGATAGCGGGCTGTCAAGTACTGTTTCTCCCACTTTATCTTCATCTTTGTTGGGTACAATCTCTATACCCTCTATTTTGGGCAAATCAGGCAATTCAATAGGAGGATAAACACCCGCGCCGCTGCCTTGTCCGCAGAATATGACGTTATATACATATTTATGGTTGGGCTTCCAGTCGATATCAATACCTACACAAGTATATCCGTATTCGTTGCGATTCCATTTATCGGATTGAGGAGTAGGGAATAGCTGGTGATAATGGTAATCTCCTTCTACGTGTATCGCTCCGTTGCTATCTTTATCGGAATGGACTGTGCCTTTGTGAATGGCCTCAATACGGCAAAGAAACAAAATGTATGCTCCCTTAGGTTTGTCAGTCGTCCATTTATCTTGTTTTTGCGGAATAAGCATCAGACTGCTGGATTTATCTCCGGTAGTTCCTTCTGCTTGTCCTATTAGGGTGGTATTTGCGCTGGTAAGCAATGGCAGATTCTCTAATTTGACGCCATAAGTGCTTGGTAGACTGGGTGTCCATTGCATGTGGTATGTATCTGTTGCACTCTCTGAGAATGAAAGAATGCCTTTCTGATTTATGTTTACCAGCCATGCTCCTTTGATGTTCACTTTTCTATTGTTGTGGTCTGGACACTTGGCATTGATACAAATTTGCGATAACGCATGATAAAAGTCCAACTTAACGGCGCCTCCCGTTACGTCTTCCTGTTTTACGTTCTGATAAGCTACAATAAAGTCTTGTTGGTTCGTACCTCCATTTTCCATGGAAGATTCCAGAAGAGTTTCAAATTGCTGTGTATGTGTGGTTATGGTAGGCTTGAATGCCGTTTTTGTGTCCAGATTGTCGGGACCGTATGCCCAGAAACGTACCTCTTTTACTCCGGTCGGCCATAAATAATCGCCTCCATTCTCGTCTTTGATTGTAAAGGTATTGTCTTTGCCTGCTTCTTTTTTAGCCGGTCGTCCGTTTATGAACATATCTTCATAGTTGTCAGCATCTGCATAGACATAAAAGCCGTTAAGGTTATTGATAGTTGTCTCTGTGGCACGCGTCTTTACCTGCGTGGTAAATGAAATCTTTTCGCCCTTGTAAACTTCCTTCAACTCGTCGTTTGAACAAGAGGCAAGCATAATGGAGGCGGTAGCAACCATTCCCAGTAATTTTACATTTCCGTTCATAATCTGTTTCCCTTAAGTTTATTGTTATTTTTTCAATTCATATCAATGTCTGTTTCCACTATGTTGTCCCATCCCGAAATGTCGGGGCTCATGCCTCCACCTCCCGAAGGAATCTTCAACCCGTCTATCACGATATGGATGTGGGTGGGGTCGGCGGCTTCGTGCAGCTGCCCGGTGACATCGTGGTGGAAGTATTTTTGATTGGAAGTGTAGATGGTCAGTATGTGCTTTCCTTCTTGTCCGTGGGGGCAGTGGCCGAAGGTGGCAAAGCGCGCCGAGAGCATCTTCTCATCAGTATGCCGTTGCATTTCGAGGGGCATAACTACCGGTTCTCCGGTCGACTGTCCGTTTGCCGGGCTCCATCCCTCGGACATGCCGCTCAGTGCGGCGCTGAAGTCAATCAGGTCGCTCAGGTTCTCCACGTTCCGCACCTCTACCGTATATTCCACAGTAGCCGCTTCGGGGGTTAGGGTAAGCGATTGTCCGGACACGTTTTCCTGCACTTGCAGGTAGCTGCACTTGCCGCCCCATACGCTGGCAGGCACGCCCCGCACGGGTTGATTTTCGGCTCCTTCGGGCAGGGGAGGCGTGCTGAGGTCTCCGCGTCCCATGGGGGCGAGAAGCGGCTGCGGCACGGTGGCAAGCAGATAGTCGTCGAAAGTGTTTCCGCGTTCGGTCACGGATTCCATCTCCCCGTTGTGGAAGAGTATCTTGTATTCGCCGCTCTCGATGCTGATTTTGCCGCCTTCGCGCGAGGTGAACTCGCGGCGCTGGTAGTGGCTTCCGTCCATGCGGAACAGCTGCACCACCATGGTGCGGGGTTGTGCGTCGGGAGCGTTGCTCCAGTCGAACTTGATTTCGAGTTCGGTATGGTGCTCGTTGCGGTAGCAAAGGTCTTTGTGGTCGCACGACTGAGTGAGAAACGCCAATGTTGCGAGCATTGCCCACAAGTATCTTACAGAACGCATCATTGTTCACCTCCTTTCCGTTGGTAACGTCCGCCTATAAACCAGATTAGTGAAACTTCGGCCTTGGTGGGTCCGAACCATTTCCGTCGGTGGGTCGATTCCCAGAAGTAACATCCGTCTTCCGGATGGTATTTCTTGTAGTCTCCTTCCAGATACCCTATTCCCAGTGTGAAGTCGATGTTGAAGTGTCTTCCTGCCGGCAGCGAATATCCGTAGGAGAGCCCGGCAGCCCAGCTCCAGCGGTCGCCCAGGTATCCGCGTCCGCCCCACTCGATATCGTAGGTCAGTATCTGCCCGTACACGCCTATGTGGTGGCCGCACATCAGTGAACGGCTCTCGCGTCGGGGCGAGAACCAACGCCGCAGTTCCACATCGCCGCCATATGTCCGCCAAAAGCGGTGGCGCGCGTCGTTGCTCCACCAGGCATACATCCAGTTGGCGCTTGCCGACCACTTGGAAGTGATGGGTATCTCTATTCCTATATTAGGTATAGCCATAGCGTCATACAGCATATTTGTTTTCAATAGCATGACAAACTTCCGGTCTTTCTCTATTTTTATTTTTGCCGGGGGGACGACGGATTCGGTGAAGACGGTGTCGGCTATGGGCACAGGTAACGTGGCTGCCGAATCCTTGCCGGTATCGGCGAATCTTTCTTCTGTTTCCCATTCGCACATAATCCGGAACCGGGCGTTGCGCAGGGTGGGGAAAAAGTTCTTCGACATGTATTCCCACGCACGTCCTCCTTGCAGCATGCAGAGCTGTTTTTTTCTTCCGTCCACAATTTTCTTGTCTTTGAAAACCCAGATAGGAGTATTGGCGATAATCCTCATGGCTTCGTCACGCCACGGCTGGTCGGTACCGGCAATCATCTCACTCAGCAATTCCCAATCTACGTCCGAAGGGGCGGTTTTTACATTGAGGTCTTTCAGGGATGTGTGGTTGACGATGTATGCCTGCATGTTGCGGGCACGTTTTTCCGACAGCTTGCGGTTCATGGGGGTATATCCTTCCGGCGAGGCACTCCCTTTTATGGTTATGGACTTGAGGACTGAAGATGAGTGGAGTGCTGTGCTGTCCAGTAATGCAATCAGACGTTCCAAGTGCATTTGATTGTCACTGAAAGCAGAGTCTACCTGCGAATATCCCTGCCGGAACTTGATATTTGCATATAATGTGTCCCGGTGTATACTCGTGTCCTGCGCAGACAAACAGGTACTGATACAGAAAAATAGTATTAAATGAGATACAACAATGACCCGTTTCATAGAATATAAAGACTCTTTCTATTGTTTAGTATGGAGTGATTCTTTATAATTTTTTTTGCAAAAATATATAAAGGCATTTGATGCGCAATAGAATTATTGTTTTTTAACGTGGTATGAGCTAAAGTTTTCCACATCAGCATAATACTGATGGAAAATGGTGCTTCACTATTTGTGGATTTTTACCTTTACACGCTTGCCTGATACAATCTCATTTTCTATCTTACGATGTTCCAGTTGTATCGGTCTGTTTGTAAACTCCGGCACATTGTAAGAGTAAATCAGCCGGTCGTAATATTCCAGCGGTTTCTCCTGAGGCAGCATGAAAGGTTTGCATACGTGGCCGTCCGGTCTTATGTATGCCAGATAGAGGCGGGTATATAGCCCGTCGTCGCGTCGGCTGCTGAATACGAACCAGCGTGAGTTGCTGCTCCAACTGTGGTAGCTTTCCGTATTGTTGCTGTTTGCTTCTTCAATGGCGTGCATGGTACCGTCTTGCAGGTTCAGCAGCCATAGGTCTGCTTCTTTGTGCCAGATGGAGAAGTTTCCGTAGTCGGATAATGTGAGCATGATATATTTCCCGTCGTATGAAGGACGTGGAAAGGAAACACTCTTTCTCAGGTCTTCGGCATTTATCAGCGTGTCTATCCGTTCGCCGAACGTGCCGTTGTCCGGATTGAAGTCTATGCAGCAAAGGCTATAGCGTATCTCATCGTATTTCTCGGGCATCGGTTTACCCGCTGCCGAGCAGAAATACAATTTCTTTCCATCTGCCGAGAATGCGGGGAAGGTTTCAAAAACTTCTTTTTTCTGCAGTAGGGGAGAAAGCACCAGTTCGTGTGTCTCCGGTTGGTATACCAATACGTCCGAGGCCATGTCCATCACTTCGATGCGTTCCGCCTTGGCTGTGTGGAAGGACTGTGTAGTCCGGTTTACCGAATAGGCAATGTATTTTCCTTCCGGATGCCAATAAGGATAGACACAAGCAGAGAGTGTGGAGTCTGTCTTGGTATTCAGAAGTTCGCGTTTTCCTTCTATCTGCATGAGGGTTGCACCGTGCTGTCCGCGTATATGCAGACTTAGGTGACCGGGATTTGTCCGGTTGAAGGCATGGCAGTTCAGGCACATGCCCGGTACCATCGCATTCTCCAGCAAGACGCGTTCTTCAAAGGATGAAAGGTTCCGTTCACAGATTCCCATTTTGCTATATATTTCATATCCCGGGATGACTTTGCGGTATACCACTCCATAGTCTATGGGAGCGTCACCGACATACATGGAGAAAGGGCGATACTGCTTCCATTTGTTTTCGTTCTTGACAGATACTGTAAACAACAGACTGTCTCCCTTGTTGGACTCCAGGAGTTTGTGCCATTCGTCCTCCGGAAAGGAGGCTGTTCGGGCATTTACGTGTATTTTTCCGGATTTGCTTCCTGTTACGGTCACGTCTATGCGGTCATGTTTTCCGCCGATGTAGTCGAAATTCATCGGAGCAATGGTGGCGGGTATTGTCACTCCTATGT
This sequence comes from Bacteroides sp. L10-4, assembly GCF_013373675.1. NCBI lineage: Bacteria > Pseudomonadati > Bacteroidota > Bacteroidia > Bacteroidales > Bacteroidaceae > Bacteroides > Bacteroides sp. L10-4. Next base: position 25,960 of record NZ_JABXJH010000006.1, on the reverse strand, counting down.
AGTCGGGATAGATTTCCGGCCATTCTTCCGTCTTCTCCGGATTGTTTACCGGATGGCTGCAAGCTGTCAGCAGCCATCCCGATAATATGCAAATCAAATACTTCTTCATTCTTTATCCTTTTTTGGGAATAACAGATAATGCCAGAATGTGCCGGTATACCGTGCTTGCAGCATTTGCCGCCCATTCGGTTGTGATGTGTAAATCCGCATGAATTCTTTGCAATCCTGTATTACTTGCGGAGATAGTTTCCAGGGTATATCCCGGAAATCCTTGTGAGTCTGCCCCCATATATATACCAGCGCTTCCTGGTAACTGCGCGGAATGGGTTCATGACCGATATTTGCGTCTGAAGGATAGTGATTCATGAAACCTTTCAGGTCGCGTTTTTGCAGTGTATATGCCAGCAGATATTCAAAAGCCGTCCGGTTTTGCCGGTTTTGTTCATACAAGCGTGCCAGTAGGATATCCGTTTCGTGGCTTCCGGACAGGAAGTTCTCTGTATATCGCATTTGCCTCAACCGTCCCCATTCCGGGTGTGCTTCGATTTTCTCTTCATTGTATAAATAGGTCATCGTATTTTCGGCCCAGCTTTTATAGAACAGTGTTTTGCTTAAAATACGCAGGTATTTGGCCGCTACTTCATACTGTCCGTTAATCAGGTTTGTTTCGACCAACCGTTTGAGGCAGCGCCCGCTTTTTCGGAAGTTGGGAATGGCTTCCATGGCTTCGAAGGCAAAACGCTGTGCGTCGTTAATCATCCCCAGATGGTATAATACTTCGCCTGTAGGAAGCGGAGTGACGAAGTTTCGCTGGAATTTGGCTATCAGACCTTCCGTTCCGTTTTGGTAGAACTCGAACATCCGGTTGCCCAGTTGTCCGGTCTTGCTCAGAGCCAGATTCAGGCAAGTTACGCTGAGCGGGGAAACCGGGGACTTGTTTTCCGCTTTTTTTATGATTTGGTTCCACTGCCGGTTTCTTGCCAATTGATCGTACTCCATCGCCTCTTCCTTGCTAAAATTGCAGCCTGAAATAATATAGGGGTAGCTTATTGCTACTAATGCCATGCTTTGTAATGCCATGTATACAGATACATGCTTGTGAGTCCGGGGCAGCCGGGCCAGAAGATAGGGGAGTATGATGAACAGAAGAATGATTGTCATTTCTATCTGGGGAATCACCGCAGGGAAACGGTAGTAGCCGAGGAATCCGTTTAGCTGGTAGATAGGGTTCTGTACTTGCATGCTTGTCAGTAGCGTGCAGGTGGCTTTCAATGCGAACATCCCTACCATGATTCCGATTCCTTGGAGGAATTTTCTCTTTCTGAAGCAGATGTGCAGTTCGCTGATGATAATCCAACCCATAAAGATGAGATGTGTTGCTCCCGCCATCCAAAGAAGGAGCGGAAAACATACCAGCACGTACATCGCACGTTTCCATTTGGTGTGCAGGAAGGTATAGAAATAGCTGACAGCCAATGCCATCAGCAACGCCACCACAAACGACAACATGGCGTTTTCGTCGCACATAAAGTGCCATACGGCTATTGCCGGTAGGAAACTCAACGGGTAATACATTTCCGGTGTTCCTTGTCTTTTGGCTAATTTCCATGTCAGGAGTTGCAGTCCTATGAACAAGAGCGCCAGAATAGTTGCGCCCATCCACGTATGATAGTAAAACTGTACCAGAAATTCGCCTGTATAGTCGGCCCATCCGCCGGGGATGGCGATTCTTTCTCTCCAATATTCCATGTCGGACAAAAAAAGTTGGTATTGCTCGTGGTATTGGAGGTGGGCCGGATAGACTATCTTCCAGAACAGCCATATTGCCGTGCCCCAAAGGAGGGATAATCCGGTTTTCCATAACTTCTGTGATAGTGGTTTCATATCAGTATATGTTTTTTGCAAGTAGTTTTCTCATGCTTACTTGTTGATAGTGTTTTGATATTCTTTAGGCAGTTTGCCGAATTTGGCTTTGAAGCATTTGGCAAAGTAGGATGGAGCCATGAAGCCTACGCGCAACATCACTTCGTTGATGCGCATGTTCTGGGTAAGCAGTTCGGCTGCCTGATTGAGCCTGAAGTTCTTGATATAGACATTGGGAGCCATTCCGGTCAGCATTTTTACTTTCCGGTAGAAGTTCGTACGACTCATATTCATGGCATCGGCCAGGTTGTCTACGGAGAAACTCTCCTCGTCCAGATGTTTTGTAAGGGTGGTATCCACCTCTTTCATGAAGGTGATGTCGCATTCAGACAGGATATATTCCGATAAAGGCGTTTCGTGTGTGGTTCCTGCCGAACGTAGCATCAGCTCGTGGAAGGCCAGACGCAATTTCAGTAGATTTTCTATCTGGTTGTGTAGTTGACTGATGCTGAACGGCTTTTCCATATATACCTCCGCACCGTTTTCCATGCCTTCTGTCTTTGACTCCAGGTTGGTCTTGGCTGTCAGCAGGATGATAGGGATGTGTGAGTAAGCAAGGTTGCTCTTGATGTGGCGGCACATTTCTATACCGTCCATTTCGGGCATCATGACGTCGCTGACGATAACGTCTGTGACATCATTCGTTTCAAGTTTCTCCAGCGCTTCCTTCCCGTTGTTGGCGGTATATACCTTATACCATTGTCCCAATGCTTCCTGTATTTCATTCTGCAATTCGATGTTGTCTTCCACAATCAGCACGGTGTGGCGTTTGTTCTCTGCCAGGGGCAAGTCCGGTTCAAGCCCTTCGTTTTCCGGATGGCTTTCCGCTTCCGGAAGTGCTTCCGTAGCTTTCTTCAGGGGGAGTGAGAGGATGAACGAACATCCTCCTGATGGCAGATTCTCTACGGATAGAGTGCCTTGGTGAGACTCCGCCAGCGATTTGGAGAAAGCAAGTCCGATGCCGGTTCCCGGCATTTGTTTCCGGCTGTCCGGTATCTGATAGAATATTTGGAATATCTTTTCCTTTTGTTCGTCGGGAATCTGGGGCCCGTCGTTGTTGACACAAATTACAATGCGGTCGGTCGATTCCTTCAGGCTTAGCTCAATCATTGATGCGGCATACTTCAGTGCATTACTCATCAGGTTGACTATGATTTTCCGGATGATGTCACTATCAATCATGGCTTCCACCCCGGGTGCAGGCAGGCTGACAGAGAGTTCAAAGCCTTTGATGGATGCCGCATCTTTAAATTGTTCGGCGATATCTTTAATGATGGCGTTTACATCATGTTTTTTTAGATTGAGTTTCATTTTCTTGTTCTCTATCTTTTGAAAATCAAGAAGCTGATTGGTGATTTCGAGCAGGTAGCTGACGTTTTTCTCAATCAGGGCCAGGTGTTTGTCATGCTCTTCTGTTTTTCCGTCGCGTAATTTCTCCAGCGGCAGGCATATCAGGCTGAGTGGGGTGCGTATTTCATGCACCAGATTGATAAAGAAACTTATCTTCTGTTTGTAGATTTCCCTATCTTGTGTAGTGCGGAAGTCTTCCATCATCTGATGGTACTTGCGTTTGATGTGCAGCCTCCAGAGATAGGTGATATATGCGATGACGAAAAAGAAAGCCAGTGCATAAGTTATGTAGGCCGGTATGCTCAGCCACCACGGGGGAGTAATGACGATGCGCAACGAAGCGGTACGGTTGTTCCATAAGCCGTCGTTATTGGCTCCTCTCACTTGAAATTCATATTCTCCGGGTGGCAGGTGAGTGTAGGATGCCGAGTGGCTGGAGGTATTGGCAATCCATTTTTTGTCAACACCCTTCAGACGGTAGCTATATTGGTTTTTGAGTGGATCTTCATAGCTAAGGGCTGCGAATCGTAGAGAAAAAGTGTTGTATTCGTACGGCAGTCGTATTTCTTTCTGCATGTAGAGTGCATTGCCAAAGTCTGCTTGCTCCTTGTCATTTATGTGGGGGAAGTCTATCTCCATGATGTACACGGGAGGAATGTATGGGTTGTTCTTTATATCTTCGGGGCTCAGAATATTGAATCCGTTGATACCGCCGAAATAGAGTTTGTTGTCTGAAGAGAGCAGGGATGCCTTGGGCAGGAACTGATTGCTTTGCAAGCCATCGTTCATCGTGAACTGCCTGATGTTTTTCCGGTTATCCGATGGTATCTGGAAGATGCCGTTATTGCTTGATATCCATAAGTCTCCGTAGCGGTCTTGCTTGACGGCACATGCCATGTTGCCGGTCAGCGATGTCTGGCTGCCGGGAAGGGGGACTGAGAAATGTCCGGTTGCTTCGGAAAAACGGCATATGCCCGACTCATTGGTGCCGAACCACATCTGGGCATCTTTGTCCTCAAACAAACTTGTGATGGAATTGCTGATGATGCTGTTGGTATCTTGGTATGTTTTTTTATAATGACTCCACACCGTGCTTTCCGCATTGAGGTTTGTCATCTTGAAAACCCCGCTGTTCGAGGTAGCTATCCAGAGATGTTGGTGCGAATCTTCCAGAATGTCCGTTACTGCCGTCATTGCCCCCACTTGTATGATAGGCAGAAAATAGTCTGTTTCTGCGCGATATCGGCACAGGCCGATATTCGTGCCTACGTAAATGGTTCCGTTGTGTCCTTGATATAGGCTTAATACGTCATTGCTGGGTATTGTATGTGGTGTTTGCTGTGAGTGGCGGTAGTTCTTCCATTTTCCGGTGCTCATGTCCAGTCTGTAGATGCCCTCTTTGTAAGTACCTATCCACAGTTCTTCCTTGTTTGGCAGCAGGCAGCAGATGTCGGGCTGGTGTTGGGGCATATTCTCAAACAGGTATTTTCTGAGATTTCCGGTGGCAGGGTCGAATATCCACAAGCCTTCGGCGGTGCCCAGCCATATATTCTTCTGATTGTCTTCATAGAAGGCTCTTATTTCTTTTCCTCCGGTTTCCGGTTGTACGTTTGTGGCGGGAATGGCATAGAATTCGAAACGTTTCAGCTGGTTGTTGATGATTTCCACTCCGTTGTAGTTGGTCATTATCCAGAAGTTGCCCTCATTGTCACACATAAGGTCGTTGATGTGCGGTTGCTTTATGTTCAGGAAGCCGGTGGGCAGGCTGATTTCTTCGAAGGTACGTTGTGGCAGTTGCAGGGCAAAAATACCTTTGTCGGTTCCTACCAGCAGGCTTTTCTCTCTATATTTGATGAGGCAGAAGATGGCTCCGAACCGTTTCCCGTTTATTTCATACACTTCGGTTTTTCCCAGCAGTTTCTGGTAGCAGTACAGCTTGCTGCCTTGGTTGAACCAAAGGTTACCTCCGATACATTGCAGGAAGTTTATTCCGGTGCCTTCGGCAATTTCGGCCAAAGGGGTGTCGGTGGGTTTCCGGTTTCCGTCTTCATCATATATCATCAATCCTTTCTGGCGCGAAAGTACGTAGACACAGCCATCTTCATCTTCGCAAATGTCGTTGATGAAGGAGTTCCACACACAGTCCTGCTTCATTGTGTTTGTTTGAGGATTGTAGATAAAGAGCCCTTGGCCTATGGTGGCTATCCACATGAGGCCGTTGTGTGTTCTGACTATTTTTCGTATTTCGCTGCTGATGATGACGCCGAATTGTGTGGTGATGTCGAAGTGTGAGAAATCGTCCGAATCATGGCGGTAGATATAGATGCCGTTTTCGGTTCCTATCCACAACTCTTGGTTTAGTTCTGCAAGTGTTTTTATGTGGCTGTTGCCCAAGGAGTGCTTGTGGTTGCTGCTTCGGTATATCCGGTTGTTGCAGCCGTCGTAGCGGTTCAAGCCGTTTTCCGTACCAATCCAGATGAAGCCGTAGCTGTCTTGCAGGCAACAAGTGGCGGTATTGTAGGAAAGACCGTTTTCCACATTGAGCCTCCTTACCGACAATATTTCGGAAGCAGTGGCCGGATAACCGGATATTCCGGCAAGAAAGCACAATATGAGAAACAGTCTTTTCATGGTGAAGGCGAAAGTAGAGCTTATTTGAGAGAATTGCAAATTTCCAGGTTGATTTCCCTGATACGCTTTTCGTCTACTTTAATTACTTTACGGTCATACGTCATCAGGCCGTTCACTTCGATTTCTACGTCCGAGGTCTGTGTATATACAGCACCTGTGAAACCTTTCAGAGCGAGTTTCTTCAGTTCTTGCGCATATTTCACATATTCGTCGGTTACTTCTTTTACGGTGTTGAGCCGGATATATCCCCAGTTGCGGTCGGCCTCCCATACGTGCCCTTCCACTACATAGCCTATACCGCCGTATTCTCCTATCACGTTGGCCCGTCGGGCATCATATAGAAACGGTTCGGGACCCGGATAGCTGTGTATATCCAGCATGTCGCCGCATGTATAGTGGTTGCCACCGCTGGCAGCGTTCACCAGTCGGGTGCCGTCATATTGTTTGGTCAGGTTGGCTGTTTCTTCTGTTTTGAACTGTCCCCATCCCTCATTGAAGGGTACCCATACGCCGATGCAGGGTGAGGAGTAGAGGTAATCCATAATCTCTTTCCATTCCTTGAAGTAAATGGCTTCCGATTGTGGGGTGCGGGTCAGGTCGGCACCGGTGAAGTAGTCACGTTGGTTCCATTCGTGCATTTTGTCACCATTGGGCATGTCTTGCCATACAATGATGCCTATCCGGTCACAGTGTGCGTACCAGCGTGCGGGTTCCACTTTCACATGCTTGCGAATCATGTTGAAGCCGAAGTCTTTCGTTTTCTGTATGTCGTAAATCAGAGCCTCGTCCGTGGGGGCGGTATAGAGGCCGTCGGGCCACCATCCTTGGTCCAGCGGGCCGAACTGGAACAGGTCGTGATTGTTCAGTTGCATTCTCACCACACCGTTTTCGTCACGCTTGGACGAGAACTTTCTCATGGCTGCATAGCTGTCCACCGCATCCGTTTCTGTGCCGTTTTGTTTCAGGCGTACTTTGAGTGTATATAAAAAAGGTGTGTCGGGCGACCACAGCTTTACTTCTCCGGGTATGGTGATGTCTATCGCCTCTCCACGGACGGCGGCTCCCGAGGCTACAAGTTTGCCGTTGTCATATACTTCCGCTTCCAGGCGGCATCCTTTTTTCCATTCGCTCTCGCCGGTCTGGGCTTCGATACGCAGTCGGTTGAGGTCGATGTCGGGAGTGATTTTCATGGAGGCTATATGATTTTCATTCACCGGTTCGAGCCACACTGTCTGCCAGATGCCTGAGACAGCCGTATACCAGATGCCTTGCGGTCGGTTGGCTTGCTTTCCTACAGGTTGCGGGCCATTGTTGGTGGGGTCCCATACGCGTACGGTCAGTTTGTTGCTTTCTTTTTGCAGTGCATCGGTGATGTCGAAGCAGAAAGGAGCATAACCGCCTTCATGCTTGCCTACGTTGATATTGTTCACCCACACATGGGCTCTCCAGTCTACGGCACCGAAGTGCAGCAGTACTCTTTTCCCTTTCCATCCGGCAGGTACTTCAAATTGCCGTGTATACCACAATTCCTGACTGTCTTCCAAGTGCACGCCTACTCCTGATAGCGATGATTCTATGGCGAATGGCACTAGTATCTCGCCGTCGTAGGTTTTCGGTTCCGCTTCTCCGCACGGGCGTATGGCATAGTTCCACAGTCCGTTCAGGTTTTTCCATTCTTTTCGTTCCATCATCGGGCGTGGATATTCCGGCAGAACGTTGGCAGGGTCCAGTTTCTCTCCCCATTCCGTCTTTATTCTGTCGCCTGCCGGTTTCCATTGGGCAAGGGAAGTGGTTTGCAGGCCCAATACCAAAGCACATGCTAACGCCAATTTTTTCATTCTCATAACAATCTGTTGTTTATAAATTATAGTTGTTTCCGTCTGTTGTGCGGAATTTGGGCAAAGGTGCTCCAATTAGTCTTTATGAAAGGATAAAAACCGACCAAAAAAGACGAATTTTGTTTCAGTTGCTTTTTCTTAAGAATAAAATCCATTACTTTGCGACGGCTTTGGAAGATTTAGAGTCGAGTAGAAATAGTCTCAGGATATTTCTGTTTGAGTATATATATCTTAAGAAACAGTTTTGATTTTCTTTCTTCAGGTTTCCTCAGCATCTTCTGAACTTGTTTTCGGTCTTTTTATCTTTTTTTCTTCGTCACATAGCCTGCCATGCTTCTTGGTAAAACAGATAAGAATCCTCGGTAACAACTCTTGGAAGAAAACTGAAATAAAATCAAGGCAGTTTCTAAATTAAATGATTTCCGTATGATGAGAATCAAGTATGCTTTTTTTTGTTTGCTTGTTGGGTGGTTCAGTTCCTGCCATTCGGGAAAGCGTTCTGAGAACGCGGACGGAGTAGATTCCTTGCAGTTCTATGTCAATCCAGTTTCTGTGGGTTTCCTGGGGCGTCATGTCTTGTTTCATCAGGGCATGTATTATTGCATTCAGGGATGGATGTCGAGTATATACTTGCGTATGGCGGAAGATGTCACTTTGCTTAAGGAGAAAGAATTCAGGAATGTGTGGAGTTCTGCCGATCCTTCTGTCGGAAACATAGATGATGCCGAATTGCATTACATTGATTCCAAATGGTATGTTTATTTCACCGGGAATGACAATAATCTGGATAATCGTTGCATCTATGTGTTGGAGAATGATTCGCCCGATCCGTTGAAGGGTACGTTCAGATTGAAAGGGCGCATTGACACCGATAAGGAGAATCATGTGGCCATGTTCTCTACGGTATTCCAGCAGGACGACCGTTTGTATCTGGTGTGGTGCGGCTGGCCTTCCCGCAGGATTTATGAAGAAACCCAATGTATCTATATTGCCGAAATGGAGAATCCTTGGACTTTGTCTTCGGAGCGTGTGCTGATATCGAAGCCCGAATACGAGTGGGAGTGCCAGTGGGTAGGCATTGACGGCAACCGCACGGCTTATCCGATTTATGTGAATGAGTGTCCTCAAGTGTTTAGGTCGCTTCGTCAGGACAAGATTCTGCTCTATTATGCAGCCAGTGGCCGTTGGACGCCTTATTACTGTGAGGGCATGCTGATGGCTGATGCTTCTGCCGATTTGCTCGATTCCACTTCATGGAAGAAATCTCCGGTTCCGGTATTCAGTCAGAATACCGCCGATAAACTTTATGCTCCCAGCATCGTCTGTTTCATACCTTCGCCGGACGAGACGGAGTATTACTATCTGTATAATGTGCGTAAGAATCTGGAAGACATGTTCATCTCTCTGGACAAGTATGAAGTCTGTATGCAGAAGGTGGAGTGGGACAAAGACGGTATTCCGATACTGGGATGTCCGCAGAAGCAGGATACGCTGTTGCGCAAACCGTCGGGGACGCCACGTGCGAATGATGATTGAAATCGGCACGAGATTACCACATGGATGCGGAAATTCTCCTTTTTCGGTCGGAAATTCTTCTTTTTTCCATGGGAAATACCCTTATTTTGCATCCGGCAGTTGCGTAGGCTTCTGCTGTGAGTATGAATCTTAAAAAAATATGGTATCGATGAAAAACATGGTATTGCTTTTGTGCATTTTGTTTCTCTGTTCATGGGCAGAAACCGATGCGCAGGATTTTCACCTCCAGCCCACTCCGCAGAAATATGTGGGAAGTGAGGATTCTATTTCTATCCCCGCAAAATATAGTTTGCAGGTAGGAGCCGCTTTGCGGGGAAGTGCAGCGGAGCAGTTGCTGGCCGGTCTTTTTCCGGATGCCGCGGTGACTGCCGATTTTTCCGTTTGTATCGGTATGAAGGGGGATAAGTCCGTGAGGAAGTATGCTGCACGTATCCCTAAACAGGCAGAGGGTTATTATCTGAAGATAGACAAGGAAGGTATTGTCATTGCCGGTGCCGACCGTAGAGGAACCTTTTACGGTGTGCAGACACTGGCCCAACTGATTGCATTGCCCAAACTGCCGCTGGCGGAGGTGACGGACTATCCCGACGTACCCTACCGTGGTGTGGTGGAAGGTTTCTATGGCATTCCCTGGAGCAGGGAAGCACGCTTGTCGCAGCTTGATTTTTATGGCCGCAACAAGATGAATATCTATATTTACGGTCCTAAGGACGACCCTTACCACAGTTCGCCCAGCTGGCGCAAACCCTATCCTGCTCAGGAAGCCGAACAGCTGAAAGAACTGGTGGAACGTGCGCGGCAGAATGAAGTGCTTTTCTATTGGGCCATCCATCCGGGAAAGGACATCCGCTGGAATACGGAAGATCGCGATTTGCTGATGGAAAAGTTCGAAAGCATGTATCGTTTGGGGATAAGGGCCTTTGCCGTCTTCTTTGATGACATTTCCGGTGAAGGGACTTCGGCGGAGAAGCAGGTGGAACTGTTGAATGATATTTATCATAACTTCGTCAAAGTGAAAGGGGATGTTGCTCCGTTGCTGATGTGTCCTACGGAGTACAACCGTTTGTGGACTAAACTCGAGGGCGGTTATCTCGCGACGCTGGGCGGCAAGCTTCATCCGGACATAGGCATCTTGTGGACGGGCGATAAAGTGGTGGCTTGTATTGATAAGCCTACGATGCAGTTTGTCAATCCGCTGTTGAAGCGTAAAGCATTCATATGGTGGAATTTTCCCGTATCCGACTATGTGCGCGACCGCCTTTTGATGGGGGCCGTCTATGGTAATGGAACAGATATCAATGACGACATAAGTGCTTTTATATCCAATCCTATGGAACATGCCGAGGCCTCAAAAATCGCCCTTTTCAGTATAGCCGATTATGCTTGGAACATGGATGCTTATAAGAGTGATGCATCGTGGAGAAGAGCTGTTCGGTGCCTGATGCCCGGCCATGCCGCAGCTCTTCAGGTCTTTGCCTCGCATAATGCCGACCTTGGCGGAAACGAACATGATTTCCGTCGTGAAGAGTCAGAACAGATTCGTCCTGCTTTGGAACGGTTGCTGGATGCTTATTGCCGCGAAGGAAAGCGGGAGGTCGCCGCTGCATCGGCTGTAACCGAGGAGTGCGAACGTATGATTGCTTCTGCCAATCTGCTGCTGGCTTCCGATGAAAATCCGGCATTAATCAAGGAAATAAGCCCTTGGCTGATGCAGTTCAAGTTGCTGGGTGAGTATGGAAGAGAAGTACTGTGTATGTTGGCGGCACAGTGTGACGGCAAAAAGACGGAACTGGAGAAAGCCGCATCCCATGCTGGGGCCCTTCAGGTATTGATGAAGAGAATAGACGCCACCTTACAACCAGAACGGATTTCAGCCGGGTGTAAAGACCGGAAACTGCCATCTGAAACCTGCTTTCGACCGGTTGTATCAGGAGGTGGTTCAACGTATCGGTAAATAGGGGGTGTCTTTTAATCCCGTTTTCGGATTGCTTTTTTAGAAACTGTTTTGGTTTTATTTCAGCTTTCTTCTGAGAGTTGTTTTTATGGAAGATAAGCTTCACTTCAGCAATTCAAGCAAGCTTGATTGCATTCAGTTCGAATTGTCTTTGAGGATTTTTATCTGTTTTACCGAGGAGCATAGTGGGCTATGTGACGAAGAAAAAGAGATAAAAAGACCGAAAACAACTCTCAGAAGATGCTGAGGAAACCAAATCCTAATTCCCGAAGGATAATGATGAACGCCTGCTTGGGCGAGTTATAATGCCCCTATATCTTCTACCGAAAGTCCGCTGCACCGTGCTATGATTTCCACGGAGATGCCTTCCGCTTTCATCTTCAGTGCCATTTCTCTCTTTTCTTCTTCCCTTCCTTCTGCTCTTCCTTCCGCACGTCCTTCCGCACGTCCTTCCGCCCTTTCGGTATGGATGTTGTCCCGTAGGATGACCACATTGTCCAGATGGCGGTAGTAAGCTTTCAGTTCATCGGAAGAGAGCTTGTCCAGTTGCAGCTTTTCCCTGGCTTCGGATAGTCCGGGCGCGGTGGCGTCTTCCGGTATCTCGCCGGTGTTCAGGAAGTATATCCATTGCTCCAAGGGCACCTTAGACCACCGGTTGAAGTCATTCACCTTCAGTATGTAGTATTCCGGATAGAGTTGGCTCACCTCGTCTGCCTTGAAGGTCTGCCTCTGGAAGGGTGACAGCTGCAGCAGCTCGTTGTTGTGCAGTCCGCGGAATTCGGTCTTTCCGTGGTAGACGAAGTCCGTGCCGCTGCCAAGGGCGAAGTAGACGATGTTGATGCTGTATATCTTCCTGATTTTCTCGTATCCCTCTCCGCGGTTGATGTACTCGGTCACCAGTTTGGATGTGCCGAAGAGCATCCGCTGAAAGTAGGCATACTCGTTGTTGTTCTGTATCTCGAAGAGCAGCAGTTCTCCCTGCTCGTCCTCGGCCAAGAGGTCCACGCGGTTGTATTTGTCGTACTCGCTTTCCTGGTTGCTTTCGCTCTCCAGCAGTCGCTTGATGATGATTTTCTTTTTCATCAGGGTGGTCATAAGCCCTTCGAGCACCGCGAAGTTCGCTTTGTTTCGCAGCAGTCGTTTCATGGCCCAGTCAAAACGGATGTAGTTGGACATGTTTTCTCCTCCTCTTTTTTTGTTGTTACTGTCAGTCGGTTACAAAGTAACGGATTAAAATCTTAATAACCAAAGGATATGGGCGAATGTTTACGGCGACGCCCGGACTGCGTCTGCTCTGTATCCGCTTCGTCTCGCCTCGACGGTTCACTCCTTTGGCATGGGTATAAAAGCGTTTTTTTTATTCTTCACTTCCTTCACCTTTTCCTTCAATCCCTCTATTCATAGGCTTTTCCGGTGAAACCGGTTTAATTCTGTGTTCGCTACTCGCGTTTATGTTTCGGGAGTTGTCAATTGCCGGCGACGAACTTCACTGTAACCGATTTGCAGCATCATTGCAAATTGGTTGCAGCGCCACTGCAAAACTGTTGCAGCGTTACTGCAAGTATGGTTGCAGCGTCACTGCAAAACTATTGCAGCGTTACTGCAAGTATGGTTGCAGTGTTACTGCAAAACTATTGCAGAATTTTGCAGTAATTATCTGTTGATTTATACATAGTTATATTATAGTGAAACAGATTTGAACTGCAGATGTTTTTGGAGTTGTCGGGAATTGGAAGTGCGAAGAAAAGAGGTTTCATCGGGAAAGCGGCATAGGGTAAAACCGGTTTCACTGGAAAAGCCTGTGGATAGGCAGGTTGAGGGAAAAGGTGAAGGTGGTGAAGGATGAAAACAAACTGTTCAAAACGCATGAATGAGCGGATATTTGCCTTTTTTGAAGAGCAATTATCCTTTTTTAATCTTTTTTGCAGGTAAGTTTGCAGCAAATTTTTTATTTAATTCTTAAATGCATTCGTATTATGAAAAAGCATGAAACGCTTTTGGTAAGCACAATCCTGAACGGAACATACCGTGGCCGTCGTTTTCTCCAGATGGTGGGAATGGTAGGTTTGTTCTCATTCGGTTCGGTTCAGGGCCTACACGCAGAAGCAGTAAATCCTTCAGCAGACGGGACGGAAGTGGTACAACAAAAGAAGAATGTGACCGGAGTGGTGAAAGACAAGACCGGTGAACCGGTCATTGGTGCCAACGTGATAGTGAAAGGCACTACGTCGGGTGTGATAACGGATATAGACGGACGCTTTACGATTTCTGCCGGAGCAGGGCAGGTGATAGAAGTGTCGTTTATCGGTTTCAAGACCTACGCTTTTCCGGTAGACTCGAAGTCGGAATATACCGTCGTTCTTCAGGACGATGCCGAGTTGCTGGAAGAAGTGGTGGTTGTGGGATATGGTTCACAATTGAAGCGCTCGGTGACGGGTGCCATTTCTTCCGTAAAGTCCGAGGAGCTTGAAGCGCCCAATGCGGTGAGTGCCGACAATCTGCTGCAAGGCAAGGTGGCCGGTCTTACCATTACGCAGAACTCTGCACAGCCCGGTGCGGGAATGAGTGTGAACATTCGTGGAAACCTCTCGCCCAACGGCTCCAACTCTCCGCTTTACGTCATTGACGGTGTGGTGATAAGCAGTACCGGAAACAAGGCTTCCAACGGAGGTCCCAACCAGTTGAGCTTGCGCGACGGTGCCGACCGAAGTCCGCTCGCTACGCTGAATCCCAATGACATCCTTTCCATCGATGTGATGAAGGATGCCAGTGCTGCCGCCATTTACGGTTCGTCTGCTGCCAACGGTGTGATTCTGATTACCACCAAAAAAGGACAGGCCGGAAAGCCCCGTATCTCTTACAATGGCTCTTTTTCAGTGCAGGGGCTGAGTAAATATTATGACGTACTCAATGCTCAGGAATACATGACCAACGTCAACCTTTCCAGAATGGAGCAGTTCCTCTATCGCGGCAACTACTTCCCTTACGGTACGGAACCGGCTCCAGCTTCGGGGTGGGCAGAGGCATTTACGGCCGAGGAAATACGCAATGCGCAGACTTACGATCATGTGGACGAGATTACGCGTACCGGACTTATTCATAATCACAATGTGGCTATTAATGCCGGTTCGGAGAAGTTCAGGCTTTATGCTTCGTTCAACTACTACGACCAGAATTCCATTCTGAAGGTCAGTGACATGAAACGTTTCAGCGGCCGTCTCAACTTTGAGGCCAACTTCAATAAAAACGTCAAGCTGAGCGTGGCAAGCATGTACTCCCATTTGTCGGCAAACAATCCGTCGGCGGGAGATGCGGGTACCCATTCGAATGCCAATGAGGCGGTGCAGACCAACGCTGCCATTTATTTCCCGTCAAACATGCCGCTATACGATGAAAACGGAAATACGACCACTTCCATCTCTCCGCTGACGCCTAATCCGGCCGTTTGGTTCCACATCAAGAACCAGACTGTGACAAAGCGCCTGATGTTCTCGCCCAATCTGGAAGTGAAATTCCTGCCGTGGCTCAAGGTAAACGTGCAGTTGAGCGTGGACAAGACAGACGAGAACCGCGAGATTTTCGGTTCATCTAAGGCTAAGTTGCCGGCACAGATAGAAAAGAACTACGGTGGTTTCTCCGATTCGTTCAACGACAACTACGGAATAGAAGAATACCTGACTTTCGACAAGGACATCGCCAAGAATCATCACCTGAATGCAGTGGTGGGTACGGGATACTACATCACCACTTCCAAGGCGCACAACGTGATGGGCTATAACTTTCCTACTGATGTATACGAGAATAACAACATCGGCTCTACGGCCGACCTTGAAAGAAGCAATCTGGGTTCGTGGAAGACCTGGCGCAACAAGCTCTCTTTCTTCGGCCGTTTGAACTATACGTTTAAGAGCCGTTACATTTTGGGAGTTACGCTCCGTAACGACGGCTCTTCCGTATTTGCCGATAATCACAAGTGGGGATGGTTTCCCGGCGCTTCAGCTGCATGGATTATCTCTGAGGAGAAATTCATGAAAGACTTTGATGCCTTGAGCTTCCTGAAGTTGAGAGCCGGTTACGGTACATCCGGTAACGAAAGCATCCTGACCGGCGGTACTTATTCGCTGACTACGTATGGCAATGCCATTAACGGTGACTATTACTACTTCGGTGGAGTTTATCATAAGGGTATCATCCAAAAACAGCAAGGTAATCCGGATTTGAAGTGGGAAACGGACATTACCATAAATGCCGGACTCGACTTCGGTTTCTTCGATGATCGCTTGACCGGTAGTGTAGACTACTACGTGCGCACAGCTAAGGATTTGCTCAATTTCACTCCGCTTCCCGTGACTGGTATGGTGACGAATATTGCCAAGAATGTAGGTTCTACCCGAAGCCAAGGTATCGAGGTGTCATTGAAAGGTACCCTCATCGACAAGAAAGACTGGACGCTGACGGCGTATGCCAATGTGGCGCATAACCGTTCCAAGTGGGTAGAACGTAATCCGGAAGTGGCTATCAGCCCGTGGCTGAAGGAAAAAGATGATCTTAGCCCGATTTACGGCTGGAAAACCAATGGAATTTTCCACTCTTTGGAAGAGGTGCAAGCCTATACTTCGAATGGCAAGGTGCTCCAGCCAGATGCCAAACCGGGTAATCTGAGGTATGTGGACGTAAACGGAGACGGTGTGATGGATGATAATGACATCGTGAAATTGGGTACATGGGACCCGAAGGCCAATTTCGGTCTGGGTGCCAGTCTGCGCTTCAAGAACTGGATGCTGGATATTGACACGTATGGTGTATTGGGCAGAAAATCACATGATGCATGGCACTTCAGAGGCATCGGTGACGATAACACCAGTGTACGCGTAAAGGACAGATGGACTTCCTACAATCCTACCGGCTGGTATCCCGGTATTGCACAAGATGTGACGGGCGGAAATAATAAGACCGGCATGCACGACTTTACACTGAAGAACGTACATTTCTGGCGCTTCAAAGATATCAAGTTGACCTATATGCTGCCTGAGAAATTCCTGAAGAGAAATAAGATTGCTTCGGATGCTTCTGTGTTCGTGGATTTGCAGAACACGCTGATGCTGACAAATTACGAGGGTCTGGATCCGGAAATGGGAACCAACTTTGCACCGTTCCCCATTCCGTTTACAGTCGTATTGGGTGTTAACATTAATTTCTAAACTAAAATACCAAGAAGAGATGAAAACAAAAAAGATAATCAGTTGGGCGGTTGCCTTGTGCATGGGTGTGATGCTCCACTCATGCGACTTGGACCAAAAAGTATTTTCGAGCCTGACAAATGCAAACTTTCCGCAAACGGTAGAAGATATTGATGCGTTGATGGTAGGGATGTATGCCAATTTCAAGGCCAATTCAGGCGGTATGTGGGATGATTCAAACGGTGGCTGGGCCATGCCTATCTATGCGGCAGGCGATGGCTGGTGGGCTTATTCGGAATTTACTTCGGACGAATGCCGCCATCAGAGCAACCGCTTATACGATTTCAACTGGGCAGGTGCCTGGGACACGTTCATGACTTATACCATCAGCCGTAACATTACGCGGTGCACCTTCATTCTCGACCAGCTGGAGAAGGTGGGTGGTCTGCCCGAAGCGGCAAAGGCTACCAAGATAGCCGAGGCGAAGACATTGCGTGCATGGCTGATGTTCTGTTTCTATGACTTGTACGGTCCGGTATCTTGTGTACTCGAACCGGAAGAATTGAGCAATATCGGTTATACGCCACGTCCTACGAAAGAGGCCTATTTCAACCGGATGGTGAGCGATTTGCAGGAATCGCTTCCATACCTCTATGACAAGACCAACAATACGGGCAATTGGGGACGTGTGAACAAGGGGCTTGCCACCATGCTGCTGATGAAGGCATATATGAATGACCATCAGTATGACAAGGCTTTGCCTTATGCCGAGAGTATGAAGACAATGGGCTACAAACTGTCTGACGATTATAAGGATATCTTTATCAATGAAATGAACGATGAGACGGTGTGGGCTGTTCCGAGTGGCGAGCTTGCCGGCAATGAATATTTCTTCTATGCTTTCCCGCCCAACTGTATCACCTTTGGAAAGGACTTTGAGTATAAATCCGGTGCAAACCGTTGGGGAGGTTATCTGATGCCGTGGGAGTTCTACGATACGTATGACAAGGCAGATGCACGCTTAGAGGTGATATTTGACTCTTACAAGAGCGCAGATGGCACGCTTTATACCCGTCCTGGGGGAGGTGGCGCAAGTGATGACCGTATCCAGCAGGGGGCTGTTCCGGTGAAATATCTGTGTAATGACTCCGAGAAGTATTCCAATGGCAATACACATATCGTGGCTTTCCGTTATGCGGACGTACTCCTCTCTCTGGCCGAAATAGAGAACGAGCTGAACGGACCTACGAACAAGGCACTGGGCTATCTGAAACAGATTACCGACCGTGTGGGCGTCACGCATACCATTCCGGCAGATATACAATCCAGCAAGGAGAAGTTTAAAGAATTCCTGCTGATGGAAAGAGGGCGCGAGCTCTTTATGGAAGGCTGGCGTCGTCAGGACCTGATACGCTTTGGTAAATACATCGAGTTTGCCAAGAATCGCGGATGCACCGCAGCTAAAGACTACATGGTATTGTTCCCCATTCCGCCGAAGGTGATTACCGAGTCGGGCGGTGTGATTGAACAAAACCCCGGATATTGATAAAGCAGGATGATGATTGGATGCAAACTCTAAGAATCTCCTTCCGTATTCTGTTCTCCGGAAAAGATTGCGGGGGGAGATTTGTCTTTTTTATATGCACTTTGTCTTCTCGGGGGAATAAGGTATAAAAAAATCACAAGATGGATTGTTTTCAGGCAAGATCATATAATGAGGTTACCTCAGTCGTATACTTAGGGTATCTCACTATACGACTGAGATGGGATAATATGTAAATGGTTGATGATTAGTTGTTTACATAATGTAGAATTGCATGTGTATAAATTCGGACAAAAATACTGTTTGCACTTGCATGTTTTTTATGGATATTATCAAAATATGGATATACGATGAATTATAGAGTATTGTTGTTAGGACTGTGTGCTTGGAGTTCTTTGTCGGTTTTGGGGCAGGAGAGCAGGGTAGAGGACATTCGCATTGGCGGTTTTGTAGGCGGACGCATCCATACCTGCATTGAGCAGCGGGTGAAATCGCAGGATGTGGAGCATCTGGTAGAGCCTTTCCGTCATCGCGGGGAGACAAGCCTGTGGCAGTCCGAATTCTTTGGCAAGTGGCTGCTGGGGGCCATTTCGTCTTACGAGTATTGCAAGGACTCTGCGTTGCTGGAGCAGATAAAGACCGGCGTGCGGAGTTTCATGCAGACCCAGACTCCGGAAGGCTACATAGGTAACTACAGCCCCGAAGCCCGGCTGACCAACTGGGACATCTGGGGCAGGAAATATTCGGCACTTGCCTTGGTGGCATACTATCGCCTGACCGGCGACAAGGCGGCATTGCAGACCGCTATGCATTCGGTGGATTACCTGATGAAGCAGTTGCACGAACAACACATCGACATTGCCCGTACCGGCAATTACTTTGGTATGGCAAGTTGTTCCATTCTGGAACCGGTGGTCTATCTGTATGACATTACCCGCGAGAGACGCTACCTCGACTTTGCCAAGAGCATCGTGGCGGGCATCGAGCGGGAGGGCAGTTCGCAACTCATAGCCAAAGCGCTGAAAGATGTGCCGGTATCGCAACGTTCGGCTTATCCGGCATCGTGGTGGTCGTTCGAAAACGGGCAGAAGGCTTACGAGATGATGTCCTGCTACGAAGGTCTGATCGAACTGGGGCGTGTGCTGGACGACCCTCTTTACAAGGAAGCCGCCGAGCGTACGGCCGAGAGTATCCGGCGCGACGAGATAAACATTGCCGGTTCGGGCGCAGCCTTCGAGTGCTGGTATGGAGGCAAGGACAAGCAGACTCTGCCGACTTATCATACGATGGAGACTTGCGTGACGTTCACTTACATGCAGTTCTGCCGTCGTTTGTGGCGCGACACGGGCAACCCGCTCTACGTCGAGGAGTTTGAACGGACGATGTACAATGCCTTGTTCGCCTCAATGAAACACGACGGAGGACAGATTTCCAAGTACAGTCCGTTGGAAGGGCGCAGACAGCCGGGTGAGGAGCAATGCGGCATGCATATCAACTGCTGCAACGCCAATGGCCCCCGGGGATTCGCTCTGATTCCGAAGATGGCGGTGGCGACAAAAGAAGACGGTATATTCCTCAATCTCTATGTGCCGATGGAAGCTACGGTGAAGACGGGCAGGAAAAATGCAGTGGCCCTGAAAGTAGAGACCGATTATCCCGTAAATGGAAAGGTAAGTATCGGGGTGGAACCGCAGAGGGACGAACACTTTAAACTCTCCTTGCGCATTCCTTCGCAGGTAGACGGGGCGAAGGCCTTTGTCAACGGGCAAGAGCAGGAAGTGCTGCACCGGGGCGGTTATCTTTGCCTGGATCGTATGTGGAAGCGGGGTGATGAAGTGACATTGGAATTCGACCTTCAAACCAAAGTAGTGAAGAGCTATAACCACCAGGCAGTGGTGCGCGGTCCGCTGGTATTTGCCCGCGACAGCCGTTTCGACGACGGCGATGTGGATGAGTGTGCCGTCATCCGGAGCGATGAGCGAGGTGTGGTGCAGGCCGCAGTACACGAGAATATGTCCGGTTCATTTGCCTGGATTACGTTGGAAGTTCCCGCTGTGCTGGGCACCGACCTGGAAGACGCTGCCAATAAGACGGCCAGGCCCGTACGCTTCTGCGACTTCGCCTCTTCGGGCAACGACTGGGCTCCGAAAGGCCGCTACAAGGTATGGATTCCGCAAACCCTGCATATGATGACGGAACCTTACCGGAAATATTGATGGAAAAACTGATAGAAATTCCTTTAAAGAGATAAAATATGAACTATAACAAGAAAATGAATCTGTGCATCGGCCTTCTGCTGGTTCTTCTGACGGCTTGCCAGGGAGCGAAAAAGGAAGTAGAGACACAAATACCCTGCATATCGGTAAGTGAATATGCCATGTTGCATGAGGTGATAAAGATAAAGCTGGACAACGTTGATCCGGACATGGAATTGACGGTGGATTTCGGAGACGGAACTGTGGTAACGGGCAGGAACAACGGACTCCTGAAACACGCCTATGCCAAGGAGGGTGATTACACCATCAAGGCACAGACGGCAACCGGAACATTGACTGCCGGTATACACGTCTGCAACCTGCCGGCGCTCAGCGTTGCCATGCGGCAGTTCAAAGACCCCTCGTACAAGAAGGTGTGGGTCATGGCCCATCGGGCGCATACGCAGGACAAGACCATTCCCGAGAATTCTCTCAGTGCGATAGAGGCTGCCGTGGCCGCCGGAGTTGAAGTTCTGGAGTGCGATGTCAGGCAGACAAAGGATGGTGTTCTCGTGGTATGTCACGACGAGACCATCGACGCCACCACCACCGGACAAGGCCGGATTGCCGACATGACCTATGACGAAATCCTGCAGTACAACCTGAAAGACCGTGCCGGAAAACCCACCGATGAGAAGATGCCCACATTGGAAGAGTATCTGACCGCCGTACGCGGACGGGCGTATGTAGACATCGACAAATGTACCGGACAAGGTATCTTCGGGAAAGTGGCGGACGTGGTGTGCCGGACGGGTATGATGGAAGCCGTATTCTTCTACAGTGGCGTGGAAGAGGGTACCCGTGAGGTGCTCGGTGTGGTGGAGGATGCCAACATCTATCCTTGGGTAGGAGGGCACAAGTTGCTGGAGGGATTGCCGCGTACGTTTTTTGTACAGACATCGTATGCCACCGAAGGCAGAAGCTCCTCTTTGGGCGATTCGGTAGAGTTGGGCATGATTCCCTCCGTCTGCCTGCTGTGGGTGCTCGACCAGGCCATACCTGAATATGCACTGGACGATAGGCAACTTGACGAACTGTTTGACATATTCCCCACTGTGAGGATGATTCAGACGGACGTGCCTGCCGAGTTGATTGCAGCCTTGGAGAAGAAGGGATTAAGATGAAAAATCAATAGGTGTTTTGAAAAATATGAAGAAGATACTGTTTTTGTGCTTCGGGCTTGTGGTCAGCGTTTCATTGACGGCGCAATTACCCGAAAGGAATGCTGATAACTTGAAAAAATACAAAGCGATATGCCGGCGGCATATTTATAAGAATATGAAGGGTATGTACCGGCAACCGGTCGGTGCATTGAAGTATCCTTTTCTTGTGCCCGGCAGCGGGCAGTATGCCAACCAGTTGTGGGACTGGGATTCATGGCTGAGCGACATAGCCCTGCGGCAAATCATCGTGGAAAATGGTACCAGTGACGACCGTGAGGAACTGATTGCATACGAGAAAGGTTGTATTCTCAACTTCCTCAGCTATGGCGGAGGCGACGGATGGATTCCCATTTGCATCTTTGACAATACGGAAGAGCGCTGGCAGTTGTTGCAGAAAATCAATCCCTGGAAGACAAATATGCACAAACCCGTCCTGGCGCAGCACGCTGCTTTCGTAGTGGAGCAGACGGGCGGTGATGCCGAATGGCTGCGTGAGGGATTTTATAACTTGCAGACGTTTGTGGGCAAGTACCTCAACTACCATCGTCACAAGGCCACCGGATTGCTCTATTGGGAAAACGATGAAATGATTGGCGTGGATAATGATCCCAGTACCTTCTATCGTCCTCACGGAAGCTCGGGTTCCATCTTCCTCAATGCCTTGATGTATAGGGAATTGCTTGCCATGGCTTATCTAGCAAGACAGCTCCGCATGCCCGATCTGGAAAATCGGTTCATCCGCGAAGCGGAGGAACTGAAAGAAAATATCCGCAAGCATTGCTGGGACCCTCGCGACGGCTTCTACTACAGTGTAGACCTCAACCTGCTTCCGGTGGAAAAGCCCGCTGCGCCGGGCTTTCATTACCACACCGGACAACCCCGTACTTACGATTGCTTGATACAACGTTTCAGTGTGTGGAGCGGCTTCATGGCGTTGTGGGCAGGAATTGCCACTCCCGAGCAGGCGCGCGAAATCGTGGAACGGCAATATCGCGATTCCCGTTTGTTCAATGCAGCGGCAGGTGTGCGTTCCCTTTCTCCATTGGAGAAAATGTACGACGTGCGTGCCAGCGGCAATCCTTCTTCCTGGCAAGGACCGGTATGGATATGCGTCAACTACTTTGTTTTCCGGGGACTACTCCGCTACGGCTATACGGAAGATGCCCGGGAGTTGGCGGAGAAGACCGTGTTGCTGCTGGGACGCGATTATGAGCGTTTCGATGCGTTGCACGAATATTACATGCCTGACAATGGTGAACCCATCCTCAACAAGGGCTTCCAGAACTGGAATTTGCTGGTGCTGAACATGGCTGCCTGGCTGGACGATAAAGAGACGGTGAATGAATTTTAATTTTTATCAAGCAAGAGTATGAAACATTTGTTACTGGCCTGTATCATGGCCATAATCTGTCTTCCCGCTTCGGGAGGAAACAATAAGAAGTCTAGACCGGGCGGCGCTTCCCTCAAAGTGCTTTGCTTGGGAAATTCCATTACACGGCACGAATATAAGGCTGATATCGAATGGTTTTCAGAGTGGGGCATGGCAGCTTCGAAGGAAGAGAACGACTATTGCCACCAGTTGCAGAAACTGCTCCGCACAAAACATCCCGGCACGGTGGTTACCCCACTCAACATTGCTTACTGGGAACGCAATCTGACGTGCGATATTGATTCATTGATAGGTTCGGCAGTTCGCAGCAAAGACCTTATCGTGATTCGTCTGGGTGAGAATGTGCAAGATAAGCAAGCGTTTCGTTCGGGTATTCTCCGCCTGGTGGAATATTGCAAACAGAAAGTGGGCAGGGTGGTCATTACCGGTTGTTTTTGGGAAGATGCCGAGAAGGAGCGTGCCATCATTCATGCCGCCCGCACTCACGGCATTTCTTTTATTCCGATTGACTGGATAGACCGTCTGTATGATTCGCGTCCCAAGGTGGGCGATACCCTCTATGATGTGGAAGGAAAGCCTTATACCGTGACTAAGGAGTTTATTATTGCCCACCCCGACGACCGAGGCATGCGAAAGATAGCTGAGGCGATATTCGACACTTTGCGATGATGCTTTCTTTTAAATTTGAAGAAATGGAATCATGAAAGAAAAGAAATATGGTTTGATTATTCTTTGTGGTTTTCTTCTGTATACTTTCCTGCCGCTCTGGGCGGGAAAGCGAGTAGGGGAGGGAAGTGACATTGTTTCTGTCATTAAGCATGGCATTCAGAACGATGGGACTGTGATAGGCCCTGAGCTGAATGAACTTGTAACGAGAAGTTACGGGAAGACATTGTATTTTCCCGCTGGTACATATAATCTGTCGGAACCCGTTGTACTTCCCTACGACTATACGAAGAACGTGAACATCCTCTTTGATAAGAATGCGCTGATAAAGACCGATTTGCCGATGGAAGCATTGTTGAAAGTGGGTTATTCGGAGATGACAACGCCCGACGTTACTCACCGGCGCTTCTCTTATATCGAGGGTGGGATGTTCTACTGCTATAATGTGGAGAACGGAATCATGGTCAACGGATTGAAACAGCTGGTTTCCCTGAAAAGTATCAGTTTGTTTAAGGGGCGCAACACACATATCCGCATCAGCGTTACCGACGACTTCAGAGGAACGGGAAGCAGTGATACCAAAATAGACAATGTGACGATACAAGGCATTTCATCCAACGAAGAGGTATATGGTATCTATATAGACCAAGCTTGCTGTGACTGTAAGATTTCCAATACTTTCATATATAGCACGAAGTATGGACTCGTGACAAAGTCGGCGGGACATATTTTGAATAACCTGCATATTCTCTCCATGCACACCACTGGCGGTCTGGACTTGGGGGTGAAAGGTTTCCGCTCTACGGAAGGGATACGTGTGGAAGCAGATGGCTTTTTCATTTTCAACGAGGTGTATTATGATACGGTAGACCGTGGCATTGTGGTTGCGGCGGATAGGAACCCTACGTTAGTACTGGACAAGAACATCTTCTATTCCTATTTGCCGGATTTCGGGACTTCTTTCCTCTATCGGGACCATAAGGCGGCGGCTCCGTTTCAGGCGAAGATGTCGAACTGCATCATCGAAGTGGCAAAACAGGGTTATAAGATTTTTGATGTCAGCTCTGAGGCTATAAAGAATGATGTGGAGGGGAATTTTTCGTTTGTAAATTGTGCTATGAGGAATTCTCACTTGTTAAGTCCTTTCGATTTTTCCCTGATGCAACGTATAAGGGGAAAAAGATATGATGTACTGTCTGCACCGGAGCAGGCAACAAGTGGTTTGCAGGCAGTGGATAGCTTGCAGTGGTACGTTTTGGGAGCAGTATTTGTTTCTCCGTATCGTAATTTGTTAAAATTGGATTTGGCAAAAGATGGTATGGTAGAATTGGATTTGCTCTTTACTAGAGAGAAGCCCGAAATACATAGCAGGATGCTCAGAAGTCCGGATGGAACCTCCTTCCAGCTGGGGTATGTTGTTAAGGATGAGTATTGTATCTTACTGTTGAGAATGTCTCGAGGAAGAGTGTATCCTACTATTTGTGATGTGTTGGGAAATGGTTGTTTTTTTGCGACTCCTTCCAAAGACAGATATTATAAACCGGAAGATTATGGGGTAAATCAAAATCCCGTCATTCTGCATTGAATTTGTATAATAGAAGAGCAGGTAATATAGAGCGTGGGCGATGTGTTACTTAAGATACAGTGTCATTTTACCGTTAAGTAAAATGACACTGTAAATGTCTGATAAAGGTGTTTATTGTTTGAAGAACAATTAGATTATCAGCGTGCAGGCTTTTTAGAATTTGTATCCATATCCCAACATGATTGCCACATTGTCATCTTTGGCAAACATAAACCTGGCTTCTGCATTCAGATAACTGCGTTCGGAGATGGGTAATGTGATGCCTCCTCCCAAGTTGAAAGCGAATTTAGTAGAATTGCTCCGGTCTATTTCCATTTCCTTCCCGTCTATTTCAATACTCTTTTTGCCATAAAAGTTGTTCTGCATACCGATACCTGCAAGAGGATAGACCGAAAATCCTTGGCCGTCTTCTTTGAAGTTGAAGACATAATGGAAATTCACGCTTACATCCAGTCCGGTAACTTTGTCTTTAGGAAAGTAGAACGTCACATCCGGAGCAATCCGAAGATTATTCGCTATTGCATAGCGTCCTTGTACTCCCAGACCAAACCTTTCGTAGTTGGTTTGATAACCGACATTGCCCATCAAAGAGCTTTCACCTTTCACTGTCTGGGCCTTCATACCCATTGATGCCAATGCAATCATGGCCAGTAAAAATAATTTTTTCATAATTAAGGCATTTAGTTAATAAAATGTTTCTTTTAAAGAGAACAGTTCTCTTTTTATGTAAACAACAAATGCTGCTTGCATTTGTTTGCTGTATATTATTACATATATGAAAAATGTCGATATGAAGTATGACTTCTTTTTCATTTTTTTGTAACTATTCAGCGAATCGAATACAATCAGGTTGGTCAGCAACAATTTTAGAATAATCCTCTGATTATCATCAAAATAACAGTGATTCTATTTGTGAATGTCAGATAAAATCGCTATCTTTGTATCT